>JAGVWK010000015.1 GCA_018304295.1 Microcaldota archaeon
AATTCCTTTCAGTATGCAAGCAAATCGTTGCGCATGGCAGCGCGATTTGCGAAGAATCATACGAAAGCATGAGAAATGTCGTTTATCCATATGGGCATGCAACAACATGGAAAAAAGGGCTGGAAAAATATTTTGGGAATAATATTTCCCTTGTGCTTTGTGAGGTTAACGGTAACCACAAGGTGATAAAAACTGAATTGCTGGAAATGCGCGAAGACGTTTATGACTTGACTGTGGACGGGACGCACAATTTTGCGTTATCTGCCGGCGTCTTTGTGCATAATTCGATAGATGGGGATAATGCTGCCGCAATGAGATATACCGAAGTGCGCATGAGCAAAATGGCAGGCGACATGCTTGAGGACATTGAAAAGCAGACAGTTGATTTTGCGGCAACGCTCAAGGAGCCCCTTGTGCTTCCCTGCGCAGTGCCGAATCTGCTTGTGAACGGCTCTTCGGGAATTGCGGTAGGGATGGCCACCAACATACCTCCGCATAACCTTGGGGAGGTTGTGGATGCGCTTGTGCTCATGATAGACAGCCCCAATGCCACATTGCAGCAGCTCATGGAAAAAATAAAGGGGCCTGATTTTCCCACTGGGGGGATAATATGCGGCACTTCGGGCATACTTTCCGCGTATGCAACCGGCAGGGGAAGCGTGCGCATAAGGGCGAAAACGGAAATTCTGCAAAGCAAAAAGGACAAGAGCCGCAAAAAGATAATCATTACGGAAATTCCTTATCAGGTGAACAAGGCTGAGCTTGTGAAAAAAATCGCCGAGCTTGTGCGCGAGAAGGTGGTGGAAGGCATAAGCGACATTGCAGACCGCTCGGACAGGACCGGAATTGAGGTTGAAATTGAGCTTAAGAGGGACGCAAATGCGGAAGTGGTGCTTAACCAGCTTTATGCGCACACGCCCCTTGAGAACGCCTTTGGGATAATCAACCTTGCGCTTGTGAACAATGAGCCAAAGGTGATGCCCCTTGCCGACATGCTGCGCGAATTCATCAACCACCGCAGGACTGTGGTGAGGCGCAGGTGCGGCTTTGAGCTTTCGCAGGCGCAGGAGAGAAAGCACGTGCTTGACGGCTTCAAGGCTGCTCTTGGGAGAATTGACGATGTCGTGAAAATGCTCAAGGCGGCGGCAAATGCGCCCGCTGCAAAGGATGCGCTCGTTTCCATGCTTTCAATAGACGTGAAGCAGGCAGAGGCGATACTTGAGCTTAAGCTTGGAAGGCTAACCGCCCTTGAGCAGGGGAAAATTGAAAGTGAGCACGCCGAGCTTTCAAAGAGGATAGAGTGGCTGGCAGCCGTGCTTGCGGACGAGGCAAAAGTGTTTGCGATTGTGAAAGAGGAGCTGCTTGAGATACGGAAAAAATACGCAAACGAGAGGCGCACAAAAATAGAGCAGGGTGGGGAGGAGGGGCTGGAGCTTGAGGATTTGGTGCCTGATGAAAAGGCGGTCGTGATAATCACAAAGAGCGATTACGTAAAGCGCGTGGGGCTTGAGGAATATCGCGTGCAAGGAAGGGGCGGCAAGGGCGTGCTTGGCACTGAAATGAAGGAGGAGGACGAGGTAAAGGACGTTCTTGTGTGCAACACGCACGATTATTTGCTTTGTTTTACGCATCAGGGGACGGTGCATTGGCTCAAGGTGTATAAAATACCACAAACCGGCAGGTATGCGATGGGCAGGCCCATTGTGAATTTGCTGAACGTAAAGGAGGAGAGGCTTGCCCATCGCATACCTGCCGGTTTGTGGTATTTTATACACCTTGAGCCAATGCACCGTCCCCTGAGCGGCATAATTGCAATCACGCTGCGTGAGAAAGACGAGCTCATAGAGGTGCGCAAAACCGACGGGAAAAGGAACATAATAATAGGCACAAAGGACGGGTACGCGATACGCTTTGAGGAGGAAGACGTGCGCGAGATAGGAAGGACTGGGCAGGGGGTGCGCGGCATTGACCTGCGCGAGGGCGATGAAGTTATAGGGATGGCGCTTGATGACGTTAAAACCCTTCTTACTGTGTGCGAGAACGGGTATGGGAAGCGCACAGAGCTTGAGGAATACCGCGTACAAGGAAGAGGAGGAATGGGAGTGATAAACATACAGGCGGACGAGCGCAACGGCAAGGTTGTTGCGCTGCGCGCTGTTGAGGATGATGACGAGCTCATACTGCTTTCCAACATGGGCAAGGCAATAAGGATTCCGGCAGCAGGCATATCTGTTGTGGGCAGGAACACAAAGGGCGTTCGGCTCATGAGGATGCAGGAAAACGAGAAAGTTGTTGCGCTTGCGGTCGTAAAGAAAGAGCCCGACGGTAACGGGAACAAGGCGGAAAAGAAAGAAGACGCGCCCGCCTCTTAAAGCTTAGCCCATTTGAGCGTGAGCGCGTTAAGCACTACTGAAACGCTTGAGAGCGCCATTGCGCCGCCCGCTATTATTGGGGAGAGAAGCACGCCGCTTGAGTAGTAGAAAACTCCGGCAGCTATTGGAATGCCCACCACATTATACACAAGTGCCCAGAACATGTTCTGCTTTATTTTGCTTATTGTCGCCCTGCCAAGCACTATTGCGCGGGGAACGTCCATTGGGTCGCTTTTCATAAGAACAACAGAGCCGGTTTCCATTGCAACATCGGTGCCCGAGCCCATTGCAATTCCTATGTCCGCCTGTGCAAGCGCGGGCGCGTCGTTTATACCGTCCCCCACCATTGCGACCTTGATGCCTTTCTCTTGCAGCTTTTTCACGTATGCCGCCTTGTCCTGCGGGAGGACTTCCGAAAACACGTTCTTTATGCCTGCGAGCTTTGCAATTGCGCTTGCGGTGCGCGCATTGTCCCCTGTAATAAGCCAGCTTTCTATTCCCAGCTCGCGCAACTTGCTTATTGCTTTTATGCTTGTGGGGCGGATTGTATCCGCGATTGCGATTATTGCGGCGGGTTCCCTCTTTTGCCTTCCCGTCCGGCTTTCCAATGTAAATTTTTTGGCTGCCTATTTTTGCCTCAACACCGTGCCCGGGGGTTGCCTTAAAGCCGGTTGCCTTTTTTGCCTGCGCGCCTTTTTCCTTTGCATATTGCACTATTGCGCCTGCAAGTGGATGTTCGGAATTTCTTTCTATTGAGAATGCAAAGGAAAGAAGCTGCCTTTCATTGCCCAAAAGGCGGTTGCCTGCCAGCACAATGAAATCAGTTACTTTTGGCTTTCCCTCCGTTATTGTGCCCGTCTTGTCAAATATTATTGCCTTTATCTTGTGCATTAGCTCAAGGCTTTCCGCGTTCTTTATCAGTATGCCCTTTTGCGCGCCTATTCCCGTGCCCACCATTATTGCAGTCGGGGTTGCAAGCCCCAATGCGCAGGGGCACGCTATTACGAGCACGGAGACTGCTATTATGAGGGCAAATGAGAGTGTCTGGCCGAGCACAAGATACCAAGCAAGAAACGAGAGGACTGCGATTGCTATCACTATTGGCACGAAAACCGCGCTTATCTCGTCCGCAAAGCGCTGTATGCTTGCGCGGCTGCCCTGCGCCTCCTCAACAAGCTTCACTATTTTTGCAAGCACGGTGCCCTCCCCAACTTTTGTTGCGCGCAAAGTGAGAGAGCCGTGCTTGTTTATTGAGCCGCCTACCACGTGCGAGCCTTTTTTCTTTTCAACAGGCATGCTTTCCCCGCTTATCATGCTCTCATCAACTGATGAGTCCCCGCTTATCACAATGCCATCCACAGGAATGCTTTCGCCTGGCTTTACAAGTATCATGTCGCCGATTTTCACTTGCGCGATGGGTATTTTCTGCTCCTTTGCGCCCCTTATCACAGTCGCATATTTGGGGGAGAGGTCCATGAGCTTTCTTATTGCCTCTGATGTGCGCCCTTTTGCAAGCGCCTCAAGATATTTCCCAAGTATTACAAGCGTGATGAGCACCGCTGCTGTTTCAAAATATTGCTCCTCCACAAAGCCAAAGAGCGCCGCTACGCTGTAGAAATACGCCGCGGATGTGCCGACCGCAATAAGGGTGTCCATGCTTGCGGACCTGTTTTGCAATGCGCTCCATGCGCCAAGGTAAAAATGCCTGCCGACGTAAAACTGCACCGGGGTAGAGAGAAGGAAAAGGATTTCCATCCGATAAGGGAATTCCATAAGGAACATGCCGATTATGAGCGCGGGAAAGGAAAGCACCGCGCCTATCATGAGCAATTTTTTAAGCTCCGCTATTTCCTCTTCGCGCATTTTCTTTTCGCGCTCGCGATCCGCGCCAATGCTTGCGGAATAGCCCTTTGCCTTTACAACTTCAATGAGCTTTTGCACGCCTGTTTTCTTTTCGTCAAATTCCACCAGCGCCTTCCCGGCAGCATAGTTCACGTTTGCATTACTTACGCCCTCTGCCTTTGCAAGCGCGCGCGTGAGCAATACTGCGCACGAGGCGCAGTGCATCCCGTTTATCGTGAGTTCAGCTTTTTTCATGCCGGCTTTTTTCATGTGCCCACCTATATATCTTTTTTGGATATATAAAAACCGAACATATTAAAAAGAGATTGGTGCATAATGCAAGCATGGCTTCAAAAATAAAAGTTACCAATCTCGCAAAGTTCGCCATACTTCTTTCCCTTTCAAAGGGGCGCCAGCACGGATATGGGCTCATGAAAAAAGTGGAGGATGCGCTTGGGGTGCGCCCAAGCCCCGCGCAGGTGTATCCTTTCCTTTCTTCCCTTGTGAAAAAGGGCTACGTTGAAGTGATAGAGAGAGGAACGCGGGAGAAAAAGGAATACGTGCTCACAAAGGAAGGCAAAAGAATGCTTTCGGGCTTTTTGCACAAGTTCTCGGATTTGTTTGAAATTGCGATTGAGGGCAACATAACGCAGTGCGCGCACTGCAAGTGCAAGGTGTACGGCAAGGCATACACGGAAAAGAGAAAGGGGATTTTGATGCCCTTTTGCTGCCCGCACTGCGCTGCGAATTACCTGAAAAAATAGGTGGTTTTATGGAAGAGAAATTTTCTGTGAAGGGAATGCACTGCAAAAGCTGCGAGGAAATGCTCAAGATGGACATTGGCGAGCTTGCAGGGGTGAAGGAGATAAAGGCGGATTTCAGGAGCGGGAGCGTTGTTGTAAAAGGGGATTCCCTTGATAGGAAGAAAATAATTGAAACAATAAAGAAAAGCGGCTATAAGGCGCAATGAGAAAGGCAAACGGAAAAATGGCGGAACTTGCGGATGGGCTCAAGGCGGTGGTTTTGTGGAAAAAATAGAACTTAAAATAGATGGGATGACGTGCAACTCCTGCGAGAGGCTTATTTCAAAGGCAGTTGAAAGCTTGGGCGGGAAGGTGCACAGAATAAGCGCAAGCGAGGGAAGGGCGACAATAGAAATAGAGGAGGGAAAACAGGAGCAAATGCTGGCAAAAATAAAAGAGGCGGGATATGAGCCGCACGTGCAAGGCGGCAGCGGCGAAATGCGCGAACAGCAAGGCAGCAGTGCGTTGGGAGGCGAAGTTTCATTTGCATCCTTTGAGCAGGAGGCCGCTGATTTTTTCAAAAGGCTGCTGAACGCAGGCGAACTTTCCATTGAGAGGGACATATTGAAGATGTCGGTTTTCACGCTTCTTGCGCTCTTTGCCCTAAGCTTTGTGGCGTATTTGTTTGCATGGAACAAGGGCGGGCAGGGCGCGCTTTACCAGTTTGTGCTTTACGGGATGGTTGCAAATGTTGCTGCGCTGGCTGCGATTTCGCAGATAAACACGTATGGGAGAAACCTTTCATGCATGAACGGCATGATGGTTGGGATGACGGTTGGCATGATGGGAGGGTTTCTCATTGGTGCGGTTGTCGGGGCAACAAACGGGATGTTTGTGGGCTCGCTTATTGGAATGGCGGCAGGCACAATAGGCGGATATTATTGCGGAAGGTGCTGCGGCATAATGGGAGTGCTTGAGGGCATGATGGCAGGGCTTATGGGCGGCACAATGGGCGCGATGCTCACGGTGATGATGCTTGCGGACAATTTGCTGCTTTTTATGCCGGTGCTTTTTGCAGCGTGCATTGCAATACTTTGGGGGCTTGCGTTCATGATGCACCAGAACCATCGGCACGCGCAAAGGGAAAGTGCGGTTTCCTTTGGAACGTTTTTCATGCTTGCGCTTTGCGCAAGCATAATCGTCGCTGCGGTCATAATGTACGGGCCGCGCGCTTCAATTGTTTTTGGCACATAAGCATTTTTGGCGTGTAGGCGCATAGGGCATGCTTCAATTGTTTTTGGAACATAAGAATTGCGGCTGCAGGCTGTGGCTGCAAGCGCATTAGAAAAGCATGCTGCGCAGGGATTGCACGTGCTTTGAGTGCGCGCCTTTTTGAAGAAGCGGCAAAAGAACCGCTATTGAAAAGGAAAGGGCAAGCGTGAAGAGCGCTATTTGCCGCACGTGCGCAATCGGGACCGATGGGTGCGCTCCCAGCGCATAGTCCGCAAAATCATTGAGCAAAAACCATGCAAGCAGGAGGAAAATGGCTGCTTTGGGGGTTTCTTTTGGCAGCAGCAAAAAGCCCTGCGCAGCCATTCCAATGTGCCCTAGCATGAAAATTGAATACATCAGGATGTCTGCCGGCGAAAAATAGTAAGTGCCGTAAAAAAAGAGCACTAAAATCGTCCATAAGCCGTATTTGAGCGTGCTTGCTGCTATTATGAGATTTAGTGTTTCGCTTTTTATTTTTCCCAGAAGCATTAGGATGCAAAGGAATACGTAGAGGGGGCAGTCTGGGATGAAAAGCCACAGCAGCAAGGATGAGGAGAGAAGCTGCGCCGAATAAAACCACAGGCCTATTAGCACTGCGGCAACATTGAGCATAAGGACAAGCAAGAAAAGCATTCCGTGTTTTTTCTCCATTCTTATCACAGTTTTTTTATCACCCTGCACGGGATGCCCCCTGCAAGGCAGTTTGGAGGGATGTCGGAGTTCACAAGGGACATTGCGGAGATTTGGGCATTGCTGCCTATTTTCACTCCTGCAAGCACTGTGCTGTTTGCTCCTATGAGCACATTGTCCCCTATTTTCACCCTGCCCACATTTGCACTTTTAATCAGGAACTCATGCGCCAAAATTGTCGCATTGAAGCCTATTACGCAGTTTTCTCCTATTTCAATAAGCTCCGGAAAGAAAAAATCGCACGTTGCGCCGTACGCGAACGCGGTGTTTTTCCCTATTTTCATCCCAAGCAGGTGATAAAGGCCGTTCTTCAGCGAAACGGACGGGAGGTGCCGGCACAACTGCACTATTAGGAAATTGAAAAAGATGATTGCGGGGTTTTTTGCCCTCCACCAGTAGTTGAGCGCGTTTTTCCCTTCCAAGGGCATTTGCAGCCCCTCAAGAACCCTCATTTAGTTCGCCTTTATTGTGGAGTATATTTGCGCAGCGCCTTCCGCCATCCTGTCTTTTATATAGGATTTGTATGCTTCCCGCTTGGGAGTGCACACCGCGTCCGCAGGGCAGTCTATGAAGTCCTTCCACGTTTGGAACAGACCGGTGTCGTTGAATGCTTTTACTTTTTGCTCGTATTCCGATATTTTGCTGTAGGTCGGGATTGCGGCTGTTTCAAATAGTTCGGAGTAATCGTTTAGAAGCTCCAGATGCGCCTCGTATTTTGCAGTTGAGGCGCGTATTGCCAAAAGCGAGGTGGTTGCGTTTTCAAGGGAAGCGTCGGTTTCAAGCAGCTCCTGCCTGCATGATGTTGCCTCGCCTGCCGCATCGGCTTTTTGGCTTAGGCAGCCCGCATAGTTTTTTTCAGCGGCATTTAGGCGCGTTTCATAGTCGGCTGCGCTTATGCGCAAATCCTCAAGCTGCAAAAGGTATGAGTCGCGCTCCGCTGCGACCTGCTGGTATTGCTGCACATCCACTTTTTCAGTGCAGCCGAAAAACAATGCGAGTGAGAAAATTGCGAGCATTGAAAGCGCGCTTATTGGCTTCATCTTTACACCGTGCAAAGCAACGCGCGCTTGTTTTTTAATGCTATTTGACGCAAAAGCGCGGACTGGGCACTGCCAAGCGCGCCACGCAAAAAAAATTCGCCGGAAGCTGGAAAAGTGTGTTAATTTCTTATTGACAGTGTTAAGACCGTGCTAACATTTATAAAGAAGATGTTAATATAATGTTGACAGATTGGAATGGAAGGCAGGAAGTTGGAAGGCAAAAAAACCCCTAGAAAAGACAGGATAGTGCGCATGCAGGTAATTGAAAGAAGAGGGGAGGGTGCGGACGAGGAGCTTGTGAAGCTGTGCAAATACATGAGGGTGATGTCGGATAGGGATACCGATGCCACAGTTACGCAGGTATTGAAGACAATGATGATTGCAGGCCGCGACAAGGCGGTTGGAGGAAGCGAGCTTGCAAAAATATCAGGACTGAACAGGATAACTGTGATACACCATTTGAAAAGGCTTGAAAGCGCGGGGCTTGTGAAAAGGGAGGAGACAAAATACATAATGCAGCCGAAAAATGCCGAGGAGATGCTGCTTGGCTTTCGCGAGGACATGGACAAGATGTTCTCTGAGATGGACGAGCTTGCGCGCGAAATAGACAGGGAATTTGAAATAATGGAAGGCAAGGGGCAGCACGAAAATGCGCAACGCGAAAATAAGGGCGGGATAGTGCAGGCAAAAAAGAAAAAGACTTGAATTTGCGTTTATGGGGGATGATATGGACGAAAAGAAGAAGGCGGATGCCAAAAGCGCGGAAAATGCCCCTGAAAAAGGGAAAACCCTTGGGGGGGAGTGCGGGGAGCAATCCGAGGCGCTTGCAGGCGAGGTCGCTGCGCTCAATGAGAGGATGCTTCGCATTGCCGCGGAATATGATAATTTCCGCAAAAGGACCGCCAAAGAGAAAGAGGAGCTTATGCTCAATGCAAAAGCCGCAATGCTTTTGAAAATAATCCCGATGTATGAGGAGCTTGAAATGGCTGCAAAAGCTGCCGAGAAATCAGTGAAAAATGCAAACGCTGCTGAAAGCGCGGGAGAAAATGCGATGGGGGAAAATGCGATAATTGCCGGGGTGAAAATGCTTTGCACAAAATTCTCAAAGATGCTCTCTGAGGAGGGTATTGTGAGGATGCAGGCGCTTGGCAAGAAATTTGACCCGTATCTGCACGATGTTGTTTCGCACGTGGAAAGCGAGAAACCCCTCGGGGAAATCGTGCAAATAGTGCAGGATGGGTATAACCTGAACGGAAAAGTACTGAGGCATGCGGTTGTTATTGTTTCAAACGGGAAAAAAGAGGAAAAGAAAACTGAAAAAGAAAACGAAGAGGAATGCGACGTGGATGCGTGCCCGTCGTGCTAGAGATAGTATTAACAAAAAAAGGTGGTAGAAATGGCAAAAATAATAGGAATTGACCTGGGAACATCAAACTCTGCGGCAGCGGTAATTGAGGGAGGCAGGCCGGTAATAATACCCTCCGCAGAGGGCGCGAGCCAGTATGGGAAGGCTTTCCCGTCTTTTGTTGCTTTTACAAAGGATGGGCAGAAGCTTGTGGGCGAGCCTGCAAGAAGGCAGGCTGTTGCAAACTCAGAAGGCACTGTGTATGCTTTCAAGAGAAAGATGGGAACGGATTTCCGCTACAAGGTGTATGGGAAGGAATACCGCCCGCAGGAACTCTCAGCATTCCTTCTTGCGAAAATAAAGCAGGATGCGGAAAATTTCCTTGGGGAGAAGATAGAGAAGGCGGTTATCACTGTGCCTGCGTATTTTGATGACAACCAGCGCCAAGCAACAAAGGATGCAGGTTCCATTGCGGGATTGGAGGTTGTGCGCATAATAAACGAGCCAACTGCAGCCTCGCTTGCATACGGGCTTGACAAGGGCGCAAAGGAGCAAAAGATAATGGTGTTTGACCTTGGGGGCGGCACGCTGGACGTTACGGTGATGGAATTCGGAGGGGGAGTGTTTGAGGTAAAGAGCACTTCTGGGGACACGCAGCTTGGCGGCACTGACATGGACAATGCGCTTGTGGACTATCTGGTAGGCATATTCCTGCACGATACAGGCATAAACGTGCAAAACGACAGGCAGGCAATGCAAAGGGTGCGCGAGGCTGCCGAAAAGGCGAAAATAGAGCTTTCCACAACCCTTGAGAGCGAAATAAACCTGCCCTTTCTTTCCGCAGGCAAAGAGGGACCAATGCACTTTACGCACAAGCTCACGCGCGCAAAGCTTGAGGAGATAGTGGAGCCCATAGTGAGCAGGTGCAAAAAGTCTGTTGAGCAGGTGCTCAAGGACTCAAAGAGCACCTCAAATGACATTGGAAAAATAATACTTGTGGGAGGGCCTACGCGCATGCCGATTGTGCAGCGCTTTGTGGAAGGGATTGTTGGCAAGAAAGTGGAACGCGGGGTTGACCCGATGGAATGCGTTGCAATGGGCGCTGCAATACAGGCAGGCGTTCTCGCAGGGGAGGTAAAGGACATACTCTTGCTGGACGTTACGCCCCTTTCCCTTGGGATAGAAACAATGGGAGGGGTATTTACAAAGCTCATTGAGCGCAACACAACAATACCGACCAAGAAATCGCAGGTATTTTCAACTGCCGCGGACTTCCAGACATCTGTGGACATACATGTGTTGCAGGGGGAGCGCGCAATGTCAAAAGATAACATCGGGCTTGGAAAGTTCAATCTTGTGGGAATACCCCCTGCGCCGCGCGGGGTGCCTCAAATTGAGGTAACATTTGACATAGACGCAAACGGCATTTTGCACGTTACTGGAAAAGACACGGGGACTGGGAAGGAGCAAAAATTGCAAATCGTTGCGCCGCACAAAATGGACAAGTCTGAAATAGAGAAAAAAATGAAAGAGGCTGAGCAGTTTGCTGAAACTGACAAAAAGCTGCGCGAGGAGGCAGAAAGCAAAAACGAGGCTGAAACGCTTGTTTATACTGGCGAGAAGCTTATGAGTGAGCATGGGGAAAAGCTTTCAGGCGAGCTAAAAGAGAAAGTGCAAAACGCGCTTAAGGAGGCAAAGGATGCGCTTGCGGGAAAGGATGCTGTGAAAATAAAAAGCGCTAGCGAGAGCTTGAAGAAAATATTGCAGGAAGCGGGCGCGTCCATGTACCAGCAAAGCGGGCAGGGAGCAGGAAGCGGTGGGGCGGGCGCACAAGGCGGAGCCGGCGGAGAGCAGGGAGCAGGCTCTCAAGGAGGAGCGGATGATGGTCCCAGCGGATACGGAGCGCCCAAAGATGATGCAAAGGATGCGGACTTCAAGAAGGCATAAGGGCGTTCATAGATGGCAACCAAACGCGACTACTACGAGATACTTGGAGTTCCACGAAGCGCAAGCAAGGACGAGATAAAGGGCTCTTACCGCAAGCTTGCAATGCAGTTCCACCCTGACAGGAACAAGGATGCGGGCGCGGAGGAGAAATTCAAGGAGATTTCAGAGGCGTATGCGGTGCTCTCAGACGAGCAAAAGAAGCGCACGTATGACCAATATGGGCATTCGGGCTTTGACCAACGATACACGCAGGAGGATATTTTCAGGAATGCGAATTTTGATGATATTTTCCGCGAGTTTGGGTTTGGCGGCGGCCCTTTTGAGGACATGTTTTCTGGCATGTTTGGAATGGGCGGCGGCAGGCGAAGGGGAGAGGTCGGGCACGATTTGCGCTATGACATGGAGATTTCATTGGAAGAGGCTGCAAAGGGCGTTTCAAAGGAAGTGGAATATGCGCACACTGTTGCATGCAACCATTGCAAGGGAAGCGGCGGGGAACAAGGCAGCGGCATAAAAACTTGCGCAAAATGCGGCGGGCGCGGGCAGGTGCAGCAAATAAGGAACATGGGGCCTTTTGGAAGGATGGTAACTGCAAGCACATGCCCATCATGCAGGGGAGTGGGACGGAGCTTTGAAAAAGAGTGCAAAGAGTGCTATGGGAAAGGCGCTGTGCGCAAAAACGAAAAGCTGGAAATAAGGGTGCCTGCCGGGGTTGAAAGCGGCAGCCGCATAAAATACAAAGGAATGGGCGAATTTGGAAAGGATGGGAGTGGGGATTTATACATAATTATCGGAGTGCGCGAGCATCCGGACTTTGTGCGCGAAGGGGAGGATTTGCACATGGATGTGGCAGTTGGCATTGTGCAGGCGGCTCTTGGCGCTGAAATAGAGGTTCCAACACTTTTTGGAAAAGTGAAAATGAAAATACCGGCAGGCACGCAACCACACGAAAAATTCAGGCTGCGCGGGGAGGGAATGCCGCACGTGCGCGGCAAAGGCAGGGGGGACTTATACGTGCGCGTGAGAGTGCAGGTTCCCTCTAAACTTAGCGAAAAGCAGAAGAGCCTGCTTAAGGAATTTGAAAAGGAAAGCAAGAAGGGAGTTATTGACAGGATGTTTGGCTAGGAAGAAGTATTGGTTGCAGGGTTTTTTGGCTCCGTTGCAGGTTTGCTTGCTTCGCTTGCAAGCAGATTTGCTTCATTTGCGATTTCATCTGCTATCCGTTCTGCTTTTGCAACTTTTTTTAAATTCACGGCGTAGATTACGTTCCGCGTTGTTACAAACGCAAAAGCCGCGCCGCACAACATACTTGCCACTATCAGAGCGCTTGTAATTGCTTCGCCAGCATAGTTAAGCGGCAACTTTGAGGTCATGGTTGCAAAAAGATGCTTAATGCCGCCAAAGGTGAAGGCTGCACTGAAAGAAGAGGCGGTTATGATTGATAGCTGGTTTTCGGGCAGAAGATTGGCTTCTGCTGCGTGGAATGCAGAAGACAAAACCGCTTGCGGCCCGGGTTCATCTGACGTAACTATCTGCGTGAGCATGCGCTGGGAGAAGCGCCGTTGGAAAGGACTCAGTTTAGGCATCTCAGTTACACTCACAGCGGAATCACGCAAATTCTTGCATGTTACAGTAGGAGTGAGTTGAGGAATTGAAGCCATAGGAATACATATGTGTTGAAATATTTAAAAACATGCCTATAGGTGCGAAAGTATTTCCTGTGCATGCCCTTCTGGCTTTACCTTTTCAAAGATTTTTTTCACTTTCCCATCCTTTCCTATAAGGAAAGTGGTGCGCAAAATGCCTTCGTATTCCTTTCCGTACATGTTCTTTGTGCCCCAAACGCCCCACTGCCTGCACACTTTTGCGCCCCTGTCGCTAAGAAGCGGAAAGTTTAGGGAGTATTTTGAGGCGAATTTCCGATGCGCATCCATATCGTCCGCGCTTATGCCAAGCACCACAACGCCCGCCTTTTTGTACTCTTGCAGGGAATCGCGAAAGCCGCATGCCTCTATTGTGCATCCGGGCGTATCGTCCTTTGGGTAGAAATACACCACTACGGGCTGCCCCTTGAAGGAGGAAAGACTTACCATCCTGTCATCCTGATCCGCAAGCTCAAAGTCTGGTGCATTTTCGCCTTCTTTTAGCATTGGCATCACCAACCACCCACGCCCAAAGCCCACGCTTTCAAGCGTGGGTAAAGGCGTGGCAGTTATCGCCAACCCCGTCTGCTTCACAAGCCCCACGCCTTTAGGCGTGGGTGGTTGACCAAAAAAGAAAGGGAGGGAAAGCATAAATAACGTAGTTATAACGCTACTGTATTGAGGAAATAATTTTCAGCAAATCCGAAAAGCGCTCTATTTCAAAGTCAGGCTTTACTGAGTCGTCCATTCCTATTATGCTTCCATATTTTGCAAAGCATGTGCGCATCCCTGCCAGTTTGGCGCCCCTTATGTCCCGCGAGAGGTTGTCGCCGGTGAAAAGGATTTGGGATGGCTCAAGGGCAAGGGAGGAGAGGAGCTTCAAAAAAGGGGCGGCTGCGGGCTTTGAGGAATTTGTATCGTGGTAAGTTACCACAATGTCAAAATAGCCTGCCAAATTCGCAAGTATGAGCCTCTGCCATGCCTTATTGCGCGGCGCGTCTGTTACAACCGCAAGGCGGTATTTGGAGCGAAGCTCGTGCAGGGTTTGGGGAACGTCAGGGTAGGGATGCAATACCGCGAACTTTGTTTTCAGGTATGCGAGTATGCCTGCCTGCTGGATGCGTTCTGCGTCGTTAAGCGGCAGATGGAAGGGATAGACAACGTCAAAGAAAGTCTTCTGGTATTCTATGCCCTTTTTTGAGTATATCTGGAAAATGCGCCCTTGTGCCTCCTCTTTTGAAATGGGCAGGCCCTGCTCCACCATTGCGGCTGCCGCCGCCTGCGCGCTTTTGCGCTTGAAAAGCATGAAATTTATCAGCGTGTTGTCAAGGTCAAATGCAAGGGCTGCAAGCTTCATGGGAAGCACACGCAGACAACATTTTAATAAATAGGGGAGCAATATCAAAACGGGGTTTTTATGGTGATGACGCTCTCAAACCAGAAGCTGAAAACAGGGCAGAAGTGCCCGGACTTTGAGCTTATGGACGCAAGCGGGAAAATGGTGAAACTCTCGTCCCTTAAGGCAAAGGCAATAATGGTAACTTTCATGTGCAACCACTGCCCTTTTGTGCAGGCAAAAATGGATGAGATGATTAGATTGCACAAAGAGCACGGGAAAAATGGCGTTGTGTGCGTTGGGATAAGCTCAAATGAGACTGAGAACTACCCTATGGACGATTTTGCGCACATGAAAAAGGAGCTGGAGGAAAAGAAATTCGCGCGATACTATTTGTGGGATGAAACCCAAGAGGTTGCGCGCGCATACGGGGCTGCATGCACGCCTGACCCATTTTTAATGGATGGAAAGTTAAGATTGGTGTATCACGGGCGGCTAAATGACAGCATGGGGCCGCTCATGAAGGCAAAGAATTTTGAGATGGAGGATGCGATAAAGGCGGTATTGGCGGGAGAAACTCCTGCGCGGGATTTTGTGCCCTCTGTTGGATGCTCAATAAAATGGAAAAAGGAATAAGGCGGAAAAATGGAAAACGAAAAAACCGAAATGGAAAACCCTGTGCAGGAAAATGCGGCTGATGCTGCTCTTGACAAGGCAAGTATGCACTGGTCAATGCAGCTTGCGCACGAGGTAATGCAAAGGGGCAAGGAGCCATACGTGATAAGCGCGGGAATGACAACAAGCGGCCCCTGCCATCTTGGCACGCTTTGTGAATTCTTGTATCCGCAGGGCATAAAAAAGGCGCTTGGGATGCAGGGCAAAAAGGCAACATACTATTTTGTTGCGGACATATTTGACGCGTTTGACGGCGTTCCTGTTGTTTTTGAGAAATACAAGGCGGAGCTTGAGCCCCATCTTGGAAAGCCCCTTACAAGCGTGCCTGACCCGACTGGAAAAACCGCGAGCTTCGGGGAGCATTTCATGGAAGAAGCGCAGGGAATAATGAGGCATTTTGGGGTGGAGGCACAGGTGCTAAAGGCAAACGAGCTTTATGAAAAGGGCGCTTTTGACAAGCATGCAAAGCTCTTTTTGCAACAGGAGGAAAAAGTAAAAGAAGTTGTTGCAAGGACAAGCCTGAGAAAGGAGTTGCCTGAAGACTGGTCGCCTTTAATGCCCGTGTGCGAAAAATGCGGCAGGATTGCAACCACAAGGGTAACATGGCATGATGATGTGAGTTACAAATATGCGTGCGAGCGGGATGTAAAATACACAAAAGGGTGCGGCTTTAGCGGTGCAAACAGGCTCACTGACCACAAATACAAGCTCAACTGGAGGCTGCACTGGCCTTCATGGATGGATTATTTTGGCACAAGCATTGAAGGGGCGGGAGTGGACCACCACACGCGTGGGGGAAGCTGGGACACCCTTGTTGCGGTATTCCGCGAGATATTCAAAAAAGAGCCGCCTGTGGGATACAAATTCGGATTTATACTTTTTGAGGGGAAAAAATACTCCAAAAGCAAGGGCACGGGGATGGGCGTGTCGCAGCTTATGAAACTGCTTCCCCCAGAGGCGATAAAATACATGCTCCTGAAGCCGGATTTGCAGGAAAACATTGACATAAACCCGACAAGCACAAACATGCTGAGGCTTCTTGAGGATTATCAGGGAGCTGTTGTGCTTATCGGGCAGGACGAGGAAAAAATGAGCAGGGCTGAGCGCAAAAGGCTCCAAGCGGCAAGGCTCTCAAAAATAAACGAGTGGAAAACGCCCTTCCTTGATGCTGTGCTTTATAGGCAGCTTTATGGAAGCTGGGAAGAGGTTGCAAAGCAAAGCAAGGATGAGGCCGGCGTGAAATACCTTGCGCCCTACATAGAGGAATGGGAAAAACAGGGATTCATACCAGAGGAGTATTCTTACATATATGCGCCGCAAAAGGCGCAGGGGAAAGTGCGCGAATATTTTGAAGGCATGCGCGAGGGCATGGGGCCCCTTGACATACACAATTCAATTTTTGAGTTTGCAAAGGCGAACTCCGTTGCCCCCGCGGAATTTTTCAGGTCAATTTACCAGCTTTTGCTTGGAAAGGACAAGGGGCCAAAGCTTGGCAAATTCCTGCACGCGCTCGGGGTTATGCGCGTTAAAAAGGACGTGCTTTGATGGATGGCGCAGGGATGGGTGAAATCAACTCTTCTTATTACAAGGGAAAGGGCGCAAGGATTTATTCCGATTTCAAAACGTATGCGCACTCGGGCAAATTGCTTGCGGGCGCGAATGCAAAAGAGTTCTGCGAGAAGTTTGCCAATTCAAAGGAAACCGTGCTTGTTGCGGAGTTCGGGGTGGGAAACGGGAAGTTTGCATGCGATTTCCTTGTGGAAGTGGAAAAGAAAGACTCTGCGCTCTATGCAAAAACGCGCTATATGCTGTTTGATTTCTCCTCCAAAATGCTCGCCAGTGCAAGGAAAACACTTGGAATGCGGGCGGAAAAATGCGAATTTATTGCGTTTGATGCCGCAAAGGAGAAGTTGCCAAAAAGATTTGCAGGAAAAATAAACTATGCGCGCATGAACGAGCTTCTTACGGATTTGCCATGTGAGTTTTATGCGCTGCAAAACAAGGAGGTTGTTGAGGCTGAGTTTGGCAGGCACGGGGAATTTTCAGGCTTTTTGGGGGCGGATGCGCAAGAAACAGGGCTTGAAAATGCGCAAGGGAGTGGGGCTGGAAGCGGGCATGGGGGCAGTGGCGGATTTGCAGATGTGGCAGGCGGCAGCGGATTTGAAAATGGCGGGCAGGAAGGCGGCTTTTTAGACGCGGGCGTGGCGGGCAATGCGGGCGATAGGAACATTATTGCAGGGGAGTTCCTTTCAAGGATAGGGGAGAACTATATTATCCCTTTCAATTTTGTTGCATGCGAGTTTGTGTGCGAGCTGGGGGGCGCGCTTGCACAGGGCGGCATTATTGACATTTTTGACTATGGGTTCTCAAATGCGGCTGATGTGCAAGGCGTGCCTGCGCAAATGTGGAACATGAACATTGTCCGGGAATTCGGCGGGCAGCTCACAACGGACTTGAACGTGCCGCTCCTTTGCGCGTTTGCAAAATCCCACGGGCTGAAAGTTGAAGTTCAGGGGCAAAAGCAATATGTGGAAAACACGCTTGGGAAAAAGGTTTCAATAGGGGAAACAAGATATGAAAAGAGCGCAAAAGGCATTGGGGAGAGCGACATGTTCTTCCATGTGCGCATTTTGGCATAAGGCGAATTTCAGTATAAGCCCAGAAGCATGAGCTGCCTCTCATCAATAAGAAGGGTTTTTTGCGCAAATCCCTGCAATTGTGCCCTGCCTTTGGATTGACCGCCTATTTCTATTATAAGCTGTTTTGAGCCTTTTGAAATAATGTAGTCTGGATTTCTTTTTTGCCCTTTAATGGTGTTTATTTTCCAGCCCCTGCCGCTTAGGAAAAAGCACGCAAGCTCTTCGCGCAGCGCACCCTTGTCGGGCTCCACTTGGAGGGCGGCGCATACTGCCTTGCGCATAATAGGATGGTAAAACATGAGCTTTGGCTCGCCGCGAACAAGTTTTGCACCCCTCCCTGCAGGCCGCACAATGCGCAGGATTTTCATGGAAAGAAGCAATGAGATCATGTAATATGCCTTGTTTTTGGGCATTGCAAGTGTCCCTGACAGGCTGTTTATGCTGAACTCCCCAAGAACCGCAGTCGCAAGAAAGGCAAGGGTGCGTTCCATATTTGCGATAATTTCCCCATCCACCCGCGGCAGGAAGGCTGCGTCCTCCCTTATGGATTTTTGGATGCTGTTGTATATTGCCTGCAGGGTTTTTTCTTTGTAGGAAAAATATAATGGGAAGGCCCCGCCTTCAATGTATTGAGAGTATGCCACATGCAGCCAAGGATTTTGCGCTAAAAAAGAAAGCGTGCTGCCTATGTCCAGCCATGCCTCATTTGGATGCGTTTTGTTGCCTGCGAACTGCGCGTATTCGCGCAATGACAGCGGCTCAACTTCCACTATCTGGTAACGGCGCTCAGGCTCAAAAGCGAGTGGGGAGCTGCCGGAAACTGCTATTGTGAGGCTTGGGAACTCGTCATAAAGAGATTTTGTGTCAAGTTTCCAGTTTTTATAGTGATGCACCTCGTCAACCAGCAACAGGGAAATGCCTTCAAGGGCGAATTTTTTCCCGATGTCGTAAAGGCTGTGCATGCTTGCGTTTGGATTGTCCATTGAAAAATAAATTGCCTTGCTCTCCATAAGCTGCAAAAGCGCGGTTGTTTTTCCAACTCCCCTAAAGCCGCGCAATACTTTTATCCTCGGTTCTGCACCAATTGAGATTCCGGAGAGGAAATATCTTTTTTGCAACTGCGCAGCACCTGATGCAAGCCGCATGGCGCTTTCACGCATCGCAAGAGAGTTTATTTCTGTCATGGGATTATTTTGCAGCAAATATTTTTAAAGTTTCCTGAAATTGGGAAAGAAATTGTGTAAAGTTTCCTGAAATTGGGAAGGATTATGCATAAAATCATAAAAGCTTCCTGAAATTGGGAAAGAAATGGATTAAAGTTGCCTGAAATTGGGAAAGTTGCATGGGAGCTGGAATATTTCTGCCAAATTTGGCTGGCGGAATGCTGTTGGTGTTTTTTTGTTAATTTCTGCGTTCTTATGGTAATATTTAAATAGTTGTTACCACATATCTATTCGGGAGAACGATTAAAAGATTATTCTCACTAAAACAAGCACCTAATTCCAGCATGCATGCTGAATAGTTGAGGTGCGATTTATGGGACTAAGACCAGCAAAAACCTGCAGAGACCTTGGGAAAGTGCCGTGGGCGAGGTATTCCAAGAAAAAGCCGCGCAAATCATTTGTGAAGGCAATGCCACACTTGTCGCTTAACGTGTACATGATGGGCCAAAAGGGCAGCTATGACACGCAGATGGACCTTGTTGCGGGCGGCGACATACAGCTGCGCGACAATGCGCTTGAGAGCGCGCGCCAAGCTGCGAACAAATACCTTGAGAAAGTGATGCTGAATCAGTATTTCTTCAGGATACTTGTGTACCCGCACAACGTGATACGGGAAAACAAGATGATTGCAGGCGCAGGGGCTGACCGTTTGCAAAAGGGCATGAGAAAATCCTTTGGGCGCTCAACTGACCGTGCTGCGCGCATACAGGAAGGGCAGACGGTTTTCACGATAAAGGCAAAGAAAACGAACGTGCCCCAGATAATGGAGGCATACAGGCGGGCAAAATCAAAGCTGTCAGGCAACTGGAGGATAATAACAGAAGCCTGCACTTAATAGGAGGCAGTTATGGACACCTTTCCAATCAGTGCGGACATAGACGGCATAATAGAAATTGTGCGCGGCGCTGGAGGAAAGGGAGTGGACATAAGGGAAATTTCCTCTTTTTTGGGCAAATCCGTTCCTGATACTGAAAAATGGGTGCGCGTGCTTGAGGAGCAGGGCGTTTTGAAAGTTGAGCACCGCCTCATGCGAGTGCACATTTACTGGACCGGAAAGGAAGTTTCGGCATCTTCTGCGCACGAGAGGGCGATTGAGCACAAGGATGGGCAACTTGAGCCTTTTATTGCGCAGGATGCGCCAAAGGAGCCGCTTGCAGGCAGAGAAATTGACAAGGAAAGTGGCTTTACGCTGCAGCAGGTTGAGGAGCTTCTTTTGCGCGCGCAAAAAATAAGGGAAATGAAGCAGGGCGAGCAAACAGAGGTTACGGTCGCATTTGAGCAGGAAGTGCAAAGCAAAGCAGGGGAAGAAAGCAAAAGCAACAAGAGCATTGGGAGCGGCGTTGGGCAAACTCAAAGTGAAAGCAGCGGCGAGGCGCAAAAAAAAAGCACTTTGCAAAAAAAGAAAGAAGCTTCTTTTAAGGAAAAAACAATGCAGCAGAAGCTGCAGCACAAGCCGCGCGCGCAAACAGTTGAAGAGGAAAAAATAGAGGCTGCTGTTTCACAGGGGAAAGATGAAGAGCTCAAAGTACAGCAGGTGCACGAGCTTGCGCAAATTGAGAAAGAGATAATGGAGAGGCTTGGCGGGCTTGAAAAGGCAATAGACGGCCAGATTGAGCGTGCGCAACAGCAAGAGGAAAAAAGGGCGCAAATTGCAAAAGATGCGCAGATGGGAGAGTTTACACAGCAGGAGGCGGGCTTTGGAAAAATTGAAGGGCCTGAGGGCATTTCACAGGCAGCGGGAAGCGAAATTGCAATTTTTGCGCCTTCAAAGATTACGGTTAGCATGGTGCCGCGCAGGGTGGATGTCGGAATTGCACGCTTCTCAGGCAAGCTTGGCGAGCACTTGAAAGCGGTAAACGGGGTTGCGCAGGAAATAGAGGAGCTTAATTTGAGCAAGCAGAAGATTGCGCGCGAGATTTACGCGCCACTTGAGAAAAAGCTTGAAAGCGAAATGGAAGTGCTTGCAACAAGGCTGCTGCAAAAGGAGAAGACGCTCATGGAGCTGCGCGCGCGGGCTGCGCAAATACCAATTGCCGCAGGGGAGCTTGGGGAAAGGCACGAAAAAATGGCTCAAATAGAAAAGCAGATGAAGGGCATAGTGGACGAGAGCGGCATAATTATAGAGGAGGCGCGCGAGCAGGTTGCGCAGGCAATGCAGGAGGTGCAGCAAAAGGCTGAGGAAACGCGAAGGGCGCTTAATTCCCAGTACGTGCGCTTTGAGGAGCTGAAAAACGCTTCCAAGGAGGCGCAGGCTGCGCGCGAGCAGGTTGAAAAAATGCTTGAGGAGGCGCACGCGCAGCTTGCAGAAGGGCAGCAGAGGGTTGCGATGCTGGATGGGAATGCTGCCAAGCTTGCGCAAATGGGCGAGGAAACAAAGGAGGGCGTTGCGCGCATATGGAAGGACATTGGCAGGCAGCAGGCTGCGCTTTCAAACATGCAGGAGCAGCTGCACCGGCTTGCAGAAGTTGACAGGTGGGCGTCTGAAAACCAGTTGGGATACAAGAGGAACATGATGCAGATTTCAGAGTTTGTGAAAAACAACGAAGCAGAGTATTTGGGCTTGCGCGAGGAAATAGAGGCGAACTTTGTGCGCCGCTACCTTCGCGAGCTTCGCACAATAACTGATTCCTACGAGTATGAGATAGGGGAAGCCGTGCGCATGGAAAAGGGCGTTGATGAGCGCATCATGGACGCCAAAAAAAGGATGGAGGAGATGGTGCAGGAAGGCAAAAGGATGGCTTACCTTTATGAATTGCAGCTCAAGGAAGAGTCCAAAGAGGCGTATGATGAGCAGAAGCTCAAGCGTGAAAAAATGTTCCGCGTGCTTTCTGCAAGCGGCGGGAAGCGCTCGCAGGTTGAGCAGATGATAGGGGAGATAATAGGAAACGTGGAGCAAGGCGGGCGCAAAGCGCAGCATGAGCTTGAACAGATACAAATGCAGAGGCAGGCTGAAGGGACAAGTGAGGCTGGGAGGAAAGAAAAGGCTGCGCCAAAAAGCGCGATAAAGCATTCAAAAGGCATTAAGAAAGGCGCACGAAAAGCTGCAAAGGGGAAAGCCAAAGTTAAATTTTCAGGCAAGGCAAAAGCGCATGCTGAGAAGGGCAGTGGGCAAAAGAAAAATAGTAGGAAAGAAAAAAACAGGAGGCAAGGATAATGGCATTTGCATTAAGGCATCCGGGGCACGTTGTCCATGCAGGGCAGGCAGATGCAAGGGCGCATGCGCCCAATGTTTTTGTAAGGCATTTTGCTGCAATGTGTGAAGGGATACAGATATTGAATGGGAGAAGGGAGCAGAGGGCAAAAGCCCTAAGATGCATACGTGAGAACAAATTTTCAAGCCCAAAAGAGGCTGCCAGTGAATTCAGAAATGCGTTTGTTTATGGGTGCAGCGTGGCAAGCGTTTGCAAAAATGCCTTGAAAAATGAAAGCCTCATGGGAGGGTCCGGATTGCAAGAGAAAGAAGATTATAGGATAGATGTGCTTGCGCAAATTGTCAAGGTAGTTATGCAACTGGAGGCAAAAAGATCACATGCTGTGTTGGAGAAAGCGCGCTGCGGTTCAAAAAGAGGCATGATGGAGAAAAGAGGTAGGATGGCATATGTTGAAAGAATAAGCCGCCGGGTTGAAAAACTAAAGGCAAGAAGGGCATATACCGCATATGCCATTGCAGCCCAATATTGCGGCGAGCCGCTGCTTTTATTGGAAAGAATAAAAGAGCTGCCCTTTTTCATCAAATCCTGCGCTGCAGTTTCTTCTGCCATTCTTACCGAGAACATCTAACAGTAGATAATGCCTGCTAACGATCATTAGGCGAAAAAAACCAATGGGAGGCTGTGGGACAAATCCTTTTAAACATTGTTATTTATACAGTATTGTCGGGGCTTAGCGGCTTAATTGTCTGGCGACACATAAAGGTTCCGGCCTATACTTGCTGTTACAATTGTTTTCCAACATAGGTATTTTTGGCATGTAAAATCCGGCGCGCAAAAAGGGGTGAAGAGCATGGAAAAAGACGAGATAGTTGCACAAAAGATGAAGATGCTTAATACGGGCACAACAACAGTGGGGCTTGTGTGCTCAGACGGGATAGTGATGGCGACTGACAAGCGCGCCACAATGGGGTATTTCATTGCAAGCAAGGACGTGCAGAAGGTGTTCCAGCTTGACGACAAGATTGCAATGACGGTTGCGGGAAGCGTTGCGGATGCGCAGGCGCTCGTGCGCATAATGCAGGCGGAGTTCAAGCTCTACAAGCTAAAGCATGGAAGGAACATTACGGTTAAATCCGCTGCAACTCTGCTTGCGAACATAATGTACCAGTACAAGTATTTCCCGTTTTACGTGCAGCTTCTCATAGGAGGCATGGATGAGAAGGGGGAGATATACTCCGTGGATGCGTTGGGAGGCGTTACCGAGGAGAAGTGCACCTCAACTGGAAGCGGCTCGCCAATGGCCCTTGGGCTGCTTGAGGAGATGTACGTAAAGGACGGCAGCATAAAGGAGAATGCAAAAATTGCAATAAAGGCGGTTTCAGTTGCAATGAAGCGCGACTGTGCATCAGGCGAGGGGGTTGACCTGATAACTGTAACCAAGAACGGCTTTAGGCGCTTTGAGAAAGAGGAAATTGCAAAAATGGCTTAGGCTGCTGGTTCGCACGCAGGCTGAAGAAGGAAATTGGCATTTGTTTTGTTACATTTATTTTTCATATTTACACATAGCGAGGCGAAAAAGTGAACATAGAAGAAATAGAGAGAAGGATAAAGGAAGTGTTGCCGCCCAATTGCACCCTTAGCAAAGTTGAGGCAGAAGGCTTGGACGTCGTGCTTTACCTAAAGGACATAAACGCGTTTTACTCAAACGACCAGCTCATAAAAAGGATAGCAGGAAGCCTTCGCAAGCGGGTGCTCATAAGAAGCGACCCCTCAATGCTCATGCCTGCGGAAACTGCGCTGTCTGTGATAAAGGAAACCGTCCCCCTTGAGGCGTCCATAAACGAGGTGCGCTTTAATCCTGAATTCTGCGAGGTGAACATAGAGGCGCTCAAGCCCGGCCTTGTGATAGGGAAAGGCGGAAGCACGCTCAAGCAGATAATAACAAAGACAAACTGGGCGCCAATAGTGCTTAGGACGCCCACAATGGCATCAAGCACAATAAAAGGCATACGCTCCTCCTTGCTTAAGGAGGCTGGTGCGCGAAAGAAGTTCCTTCTTGGGCTTGGCAAAAGGATATGCAACGGGGGGAACGCAAAAAGCGACTGGGTGAAGGTAACTGCGCTGGGAGGCTTTCAGGAAGTGGGCAGGAGCTGCACGCTGCTGCAAACCCCAAACAGCAAGGTGCTTGTGGATTGCGGCATAAACCCTGAAACTTTTGAGGGCACAAAGGCGTATCCATACCTTAATGCGATGGGAATAGAGGTCTCAGAGCTTGATGCTGTGATAGTTACGCATGCGCACCTTGACCATTCGGGCTTTGTGCCATACCTTTTTGCATACGGGTTTGACGGGCCGGTTTATTGCACCCCGCCCACGCGGGATTTGATGGTGCTTTTGCAGATGGATTATATCGGGATAGTGAGCAAAAACTCAAACGTTGCGCCGCCGTACGGGATAAAGGACATACAAAAGCAGCTTGCGCACACCATTACGTTTGATTATGGGGAGGTAATGGACATCACCCCCGAGCTTAAGCTCACGTTTTACAATGCAGGGCACATACTTGGGAGCGCAATGGTGCATTTGCACATCGGAGAGGGGCTGCACAACCTTGTGTTTTCAGGGGACATAAAATACGGCTTTACAAGGCTCTTTGACCAGGCGAACACCGTATTCCCGCGCATGGAAACGCTTTTCATAGAGAGCACCTACGGAGGAAAATCCGACATAACGCCCAACAGGTATGACACTGAAAAAAGGCTCACGCAGTTTGTCATGGACACAATAAACCGCAAGGGAAAAGTCCTCATACCCGTATTTTCAGTCGGCCGCTCGCAGGAAATGATGCTTGTGCTTGAGGAGTTTGCGCAAAAGAACCAAAACTTCAACGTGCCGGTCTATCTTGACGGCATGATACTTGAGGCGTCTGCGATACATACCGCATATCCTGAATATTTGCGCCACAACATACAAAGGAGGATATTGTCAAACGACAGCCCCTTTGAGTCGCGCATCTTTGAGCCCATACGCCAGCAAAAGCGCGAGGACATAGCAAACGGAGAGCCCTGCGTGATACTTGCGCCTTCGGGAATGCTTGCGGGTGGGCCTTCAGTTGAGTATTTGCGATTGCTTGCAGACAATCCGCTTAATTCCATGCTCTTTGTGGGGTACCAGAGCGCGCTTTCCCTTGGAAGAAAAATTCAAAGGGGCGCAAAGGAAGTGCCCCTTGTAGGGGAGGACGGCCGCTCGCAGCTTCTTAACATAAAGATGAGCATTGAGACAGTGGAAGGGTTTTCAGGCCACTCTGATAGGCACCAGCTCATGACGTTCATAAAGAGCCTCAAGCCAACGCCGCACCGCATATTCACTGGGCACGGGGACGAGAGCAAGTGCGATGACTTTGCAAGGAGCATGGAAAGGATTTTGCACGTGGACGCGCGCTCGCCGATGAATTTGGATGCGATAAGGCTCAGGTAAGGCAGGATGCAAGGCTAGAAAATTCTTGCTAGGAAACGGGCCCGTCTTTTTTGCCGAATATGTTGCGCACGTATTGCGAGATGCACCTTATTGCATACACTATTGAGCCGCGGAATATGAATATTGCGGCAAGAAGCACGGTGAGAAAGAGCACCTGCAGTACTATGAGAAGCCTGCTTGCGTCCTCTTCCACGGGCGCATCAATGGTTGCGCCGATTTCAAGCTCCGTCGTATTTATGATGTTCACTACTGCTATTCCTTTTACAAAAACCTCCGCTGTTGCGGTTTCAAACTGGTTGGATGCGGTGATTGTAACGTTTGCGTCGTTAGGGGAGCATATTGCGACCACGTATTGGCCTATCCCTACCGTTTCAAAGTTCTTTGGGACCGCCTCGCCATCGTAAGACGCGTACACGCTGTTTTGCGCGCTCTCGCGCTCGTCTGAAACCTTTACGAAAATCTGGCTGCAGCCAGTATCGGTATTTTGCATGCGTATGTTTGAAATCTTCAAAAGCGCATGCAGTTCCACCACCAATGGCTCGGAGGGGATGGGGCTTATTTGCTGGGAATAGGAGTAGTTGTTATAAGTGAAGGATATGTTAAGCGCGTTGTAAGGTATATTGAGAAGCCGTATCCTGCCGCTTGAGTCGGTTTTCACTATGCGCGCAGGATTAGGAGGGGAGATGCTTATCGCAAGGCCGGAAATTGGCTGGCGGCGGTAGTCAAGTATTTGAAAATCAAGCGTGCGGCTCACAGCAGGCTGCAGCGAGGAAAAATCAGAGGAGAGTGCCACTGGTATTTCAAATGCGCCCCCAACGAGGCTTGGATGGCATTCTGAAAAGTGCGCTTCCGCCTGCGTCCGTAAGGCGCGTTGCAAAAATCGGGCTTGAAAGCGTTACGGTTGCGCCATGCACGGGCTTGTTTTTCACGTCAACGACTTTTACAATGTAAGATGCAAGTGGCAGCGGATACGTGAAAACAACCGAATTTGAAGCTTCCCTGCCGGAAACAGCGGACATGGGCTTGGTTTCCCCTTCCCAGAAGAACGTATTGACGGAAACAGTGTAGTTTGTTATTTCGTCTGACTGCATCTGGTTGGTGAGTTTTATGCTAAAAGCGCCTTTTTCATCCGTAAAGCCGCTTGCATAGCCGTCAAGTTCGCCTTTTGCAAGCTTTTGGTATTGCACCTGCACCTGCGCGTCAGGTATTGGAAGCCCTGCCGCGTCCTTTACGCTGACAGCAAGGTTTTGCACCCAGAATGCGCCCACGATGCTTCCAAGCAGCAGGAGGGCAAGCAGCAATGAGGAGTATTTCATGGTTATGTATTCCAACAGCAAACTATTTAAATAAAATTTTGTGCAGGCTCGGGAAATGCGAAAAAATGTTGTCCGCAGCCATGTTGAGCATGGGAATGATGTAAAACGGGAGCGCAAAGCCCGCAATTGAGCCTGTTATTAGGCGCAGCATATTTGTGCTCTCATACAAGCCAACAAGCTGTGCGGTGCCGTCTATTGCCATGGGCACAAGCGCAATTGCAAGAAGCCATTTGTTGGGCATTTGCGTGCTTTGCACTTTGCGCACAAATGGGAGAATTGCGCCCCCAAGCAGCATTGCAAGATATATTGCAACGTCGCGTGCGCACACTGGGAGCTTGTATGCGTATGAGCCGTCCTCAAGCAGCACAACATTTTCATGCGAGTAGGAGAGGGTGCCGTCTTGGGGCATGCAGTCCACTATTGAGTATGAGGGCGTGAGGCATAAGGAGCGGGAAGTGAGCTGGTGGCAAAACGGGCGCAGACCCTCATAAAAAGCGCCCGCAAAGGGGTTTTGGTGCATTTGCAGCACTGGTGTTACGAATATAAGGGCGTTTAGGAGCAGCATGCACAGCATGTAAGCAACATAGGCGTAAAGCGTGCCCTTGGATTTCATAGTTAGGATTTGCTCTCAACGTTTTTAAAATAGTGCAGCGCAAATATCCTTGCGTATTCTGATGCGCGCACCCAATACGTGCATCCTAATGGGCCCGTAGCTCAGCTTGGATAGAGCGGCACCCTCCTACCCATAGGGGAACAATAGTTTCCCGAAAGTCCCATGCCCAATTCGCCTTGCAGCGAATGGGCTGTAAAGAGCTAACGCTCTTTGCTGATGGGTTTGCCCCGAAAGAAAGGCAAATGTGGGGAGCAAGGTGAAGGCCGAGAGTTCAAATCCCTCCGGGCCCGTTTTATTTTTTCTTTTTGAAGCCTGAATTTGCACAGCCGGCTTTTGCATTGCCGATATTTGCGCATTTGATTTTTGCACCTGCGGCTTTTATGCAGACGGCTTTTGCACCGGCACGGTTTGCGCATTTGATTTTTGCACCTGCGGCTTTTGCACGAATGCTCTCCGTGCATGCGGTTTTGCACAGCATTTATAAGTTGTGGCTGCGCGTTGCATGCATGGCTGACGTGGAAAAACTATCAGGGCTTTTTGTAAATGCGGTGAGGCAGTCGTGCAATGCGCAGACGGCAATACTTTTTTCAGGCGGGCTTGACAGTTCCCTTATTGCAACTGTTGCAAAGCGGTTTTGCGAGCCCCTGCTTGTAACCGCGGGCATTGAAAACAGCTCGGATTTGGAGGCTGCATGCGCGGTTGCGGCGCAGCTTGGGTTGCCGCATGAAAAAGTCGTGCTGGGCGAGGCTGAGATAATAAAGGTGTACAACAAGTGGCATAGGCTTGCGCGAGGGGGGCAGCTGAATAAAATTGAGCTCATGGTGCCGGTTTTTGCGTGCTGCCGCGCAGCCGCAAAGGCTGGGAAATGGAACGTTCTTCTTGGAAGCGGCGCTGAGGAGCTTTTTGTCGGATATGAGAGGTATTTTGATTATTTGAAGGAAAAAAAGGATTTGAAAGAGATATTGGAAAAAGAGTTCGCAGCCCTTCCCGCAGGTGACTGTGCTGCAACTGACATGGTTGCAAAAAGCTTTGGAATGGCTGCAAAATATCCGTTCCTGAATGCTGCATTTTCGCAGGAAGTCCTTTCATTGCCCATTAAGGAGAGGGTGGGCACACGGGAAAACAAAAAGCCGCTTTTGCGCAAAATGGCGCAAAATCTTGGGGTGCCTGCGCTGGCGGTTGAGAGGCGCAAAATTGCAATGCAATACGGAAGCGGCGTGCACAAAATACTCCTTAAGGCAAAAAAAGCAGGGCTTTTGGAACCTGAAGCCTCGCAGGACTGAACGCCTGTGTTATGGCAAAGGTATATAAATACTAAATTCCATAAATAACAACATATGGCATCAAATTTTAGAAATAGAATAGGAGGGAGCGCCACCCCAAACACAGCAAGTGAAAGTAGTGCAATGCGGGCACAAGCATTGCTTGAAAGCGGCAGTAAGATTAATGCTGCAAGGAAAGCCCTGCTGGCAAAAATACAAGAAAATATGGGCAGGTTTCACAGTTATCTGGCACAGATGAGCGGCAGGAGGCTTCTTGTTGCAAGAGAAGTGGCAATGGTTACTGCTGAAAATCCCAAAATTTTCAGTGAGGGTGCGCATTCAATAGAGTTTGCCCCGTCTGATGCAAATGCATTTGATTCTGTAACTCCTGCCATGGACAGGAACGATTTTCTGAGGCTGACTATAATAAAAAGGCAGGATGGAACGTTTGTAATGTATGGGCAGAAAACAATAGAATCCCTAGTGGATAAGATAGCAAGGCAGATAGGCATTGAAGATGAGAAAGGATGCGACAGCAAACAATGCCCTGTCCATGAAATTAGGGAACAAGCGCAAAGGCTTTTAGAAAGGATTGAAAAAGCAGGCGGCACGGAAAACGCCAATATAGTGGAGGCTATAAAAAAATGCCAACAATTTGAGAATGATATTCTTGAAATTGCACGGAGAGTAGAGGGGCAAGTGGAAAAAAAGGAACTTGAACAAAGGATAAGCAGCATAAATTTCGCAATAGGCGAAGTGCTGGAAAAAGCAGCGGAAATGCGCAGGTTCGATCTTGGAAGGCCAAAGTTTGATTTTGAAGCTGAAATACAGAGAACATGGCCGATTTCATCCAAGGAGGCAAACGCAATGGACCTGCGCGTATGGCAAAGGCTTGAAAAGGAAATATCAGAAAAATTTGTTGAGCCCTACAAAAAGCTTTGGTGTAGTTATAGGCTTGGAAGCCTTGAGTTCCACCATCGCGAATGCCTTTATGCAATGCTGGTCATTATGGGGAAAAAGGCATTGGGTGAAAACGATTTGAAGATGCTTGGGCGCATGGACAGATGCGTTGACAAAATAAAAGAAATGTCAGACACCGTGGCGGCTATCACTGCGGAGGCAAACAAGCTTGCTCAGGAAAATGGGGACTTCGGATACATGAAGGTAAAAAAGGATTTTGTGGCTATTTGCAAGCTTGGGGAAGCGCGTTCCTCTCTTGTGCAGCAAACGGAGTCGTTTGTGAGCGAGTTTGCCCAAGATTCAAAGGAACATGAGATGATACTAAGGTTTGCAGAAGAAATGCTTAGGGTGGACGCGCCCATCAAAGCTGCGCAGGAGTGTGCTCTTATTTCAAATCTTGCAGAATTGTTCAAGAACGGCAGGTTGAAATTGAACGAGGGAAACGGGCACGTCCAAGTTAGGCATTATAATGCGATTAATATGCGCTGCAGCAGCGTCAAGAGATACATGGGCCACCTGAAAGAAATCGGGAACCGTGCGGAAGCGGATAAAAATGAGGGAGCAAGCCGGAAAAAAAGCAGGCAAGCAGGCGTGGCTTTCATGCAGAAAAAAAAGGCATTGCGGAATGAGCTTGCCAGAAAAAAAGACGAGGTCCAAACACGCATAAAATCCCTCGGCGTGATTTCTCCGCTGCGCGGCGCAATATTGGAAGAAATACTGATGGAGCGCAAGTCCCATACATCCTATAAAATTGGGGAGTGGCTGCAGCCTGATGTTGAGCGGTATTTCACTCCTGAAAGAATTGCAAGGGTGCTGGGAAAAACAATTGGGGGAGATGCCGAAAAACTGGATGCTGCAAGGCGCGGGCTGAGTGGTGCAAGCGCAAGTCTTTTTGAGCTTTTTAAGGCATCCGGGCTTATGGAAGGCGAAATTGCCAGTGAATTCAGGCGCCTTGGTGTGCCTGAAGCAAATGCATATGAAATAGGGCTTAAGCAAAAGCCAAGCAAGGGGGCAATAAAAGTTGAATATGGCGAAACGATGGGGGAAAGCACGCAAATAGTTACAATTGTGATGAGAGAAGGGGGCAGGATATGGAGTACAGAAGTTGACATAAGTGACAATTCAATAAACATGGTATTTGAGCAGAGCGGCAGCCCGTTTGAGGCTGCAATAGGCAATGGAATAAAAATGGAGCTGGATTATGCTGCAATAGTGAATAAGATAGGGCTTGATACGAGCGATTATGACGCAATGCTGGAAAAAATGCGCGACGTGGAAAGCATGGAATTTTTGGCATCTTTTATTGGCGGAAGGACACTCAACGGGGCGATTGGCATACTTGGTAATACAACAGTAGAAGTAACGCCGCATAGGATAGACAAATACCGTGAAGCCATCAGAATAGGCAAAGTGCCAGGCACCATAGAAAACGTTACATACGGAGATTTAGAAAGGCGTATTGACAACATTGAAGGCAGTGGTAAAGGGATTGAAATGGGAGTTGCTGCTGTTGATTTTCTGGAAATGCGCGCGCTTTTGAGGGTTTTGAACAGGATGCACGAGATGCGCCTGTCCCTTACAAATGAACTTTTGAAGAAAATAATTAGCGAAGAAGGCGGCATAAGAAAGTGATTTGCTGCCGCGCTGTTTTTCCTTGCTATTTTTTCCTTAAATGCAAAAAAAGATGGTCCTCGTCATATGGGTGCAGGTCTATTTTTTGCAGCACCTCAAAGCACGGCTCAAGGTCTGCGATTACTTTTTCATACACTATTTTGGGGTCTTTTGTAACGTCAATGCTCTGGGATTTTATGCAAAGCATCGAAAAACCGCCATATTTTAGGCATGCGTTTGCATTTGAAAGCAGTATTTTGGACTGGTCCGGCTGCGCAACGTCCTGATATAGCACGTCGCACTCTCCGATGTCTTTTGAGTATTGGGAGGGCGTGCGCGCATCGGCAAAAATGGGCACCATGTTGGGGCGCGCCTCGCACACCGCTATCAGGTCCCTCATGGAACGCTGGGCAAATTCCACGCAGTAAAGCTCGCCTTTTGTGAGTATGTCGGAAATGTGCGAGGCGGTCGTGCCGCTTGCTGCACCAAGGTAGAGCACTTTTGAGGATGGGGCGATTGGAAACTCCTTGAGCCCCTTTTTTATTGCGGCAGCAAGCTTGCTGCGGTGCAAATCCCACGTGCGGTATTCGTCCTTCCCTTCGCGCACAATGCGCTCGCCGTAAACGCGCGTGCCCACACAGATGCTTTTGGTGGCAAGCCAGCCGTCAAGCTCGTACACGTTTGGGAATTTTTCAATTATTTTCATTTTTGCACCTTGAAAATGCCTGCGCTTAAAAAATAAAAGCGGGCCCAGAGGGATTTTCAACAAAGGTTGCGCCGCGCCATCTTCGGATGCGAAGAGGGGAGGAACCTTAGGGGGACATTGGGTTTGATTTGCTCCCCTGTGTTTTCGAACCCTCGGCTTTCTGATTTCTTGGCAACATCCGCTATCGGATGCGAGTTAAAAGTCAGACACTCTGGCCAAGCTGAGTTATGGGCCCACTGAAGAGTATTAGGTGGGAATGGTATATAAATAGTTAGCGGAAAAACCGCGAATAAAGGCAGCATGCGGCAGTTCGCGCCCTGCAATGGGAAGGCTTTAAAATTTCCCGCCTGTTTGCACTATGGTGGGGCTCATGAAAAATATCATGTGGTTTGGCGAAATTTCAAAATCCAATTTGGCGGAAGTGGGCGGCAAGGGCGCGAACCTTGGCGAAATGGCGCGCAACAGCTTCCCCATACCTGACGGATTTGTCGTAACTGCAGGCGCGTATTTCTATTTTCTTGAGCACAATAAAATGGCTCCCTTTTTGCGCGAGATGCTGGATGGCTTGGATGTTGAGAATTCCGACGCGCTAAACAAGATTTCCGAGCGCATAAAAAACAAGGTGCTTAGCGGGGAGATACCTGCCGACCTCAAAAACGAGATAGTGGGCGCGTATAGGAAAATGAAAAATGGGCAGCAGCCCTATGTTGCGGTGCGCTCATCCGCAACAGCAGAGGATTTGCCGGAAGCCAGCTTTGCAGGACAGCAGGCGACTTTTCTTAACGTGCAGGGCGCAATGGAGGTTGCGCAGGCGGTAAAGGAATGCTGGGCGTCGCTTTTTGAGGCGCGCGCAATATACTATCGGGTGTCAAACAAATTTGAGCACATGAAAGTGGGATTGGCGGCAGTTGTGCAGGAAATGGTGCAGTCTGAAAAGGCGGGCGTGATATTCACAGTTGAGCCTGTTACGAAAAACAGGGGGCTTGTTTCAATAGAGGCGGCGTACGGGCTTGGGGAGATAGTCGTTTCAGGCGCGGTAACGCCAGATGCGTACATGGTGGACAAGAAAACCCTGCAAATACAAAACAAGGAAATAGCAAAGCAGACGTGGATGATAACAAAGGTGAACGACCAGAATGTGCATGCCAACGTGCCCGAAGCACAGCAGGAAAAGCAAAAGCTCACGGATTCGGAGATAATAGGGCTTGCAAAAATAGCAATTGACATTGAGCGGCACTATGGAAAGCCGCAGGATTTGGAGTATGCGGTTGCGGAAGGGAAGCTTTACATCGTGCAAAGCCGCCCGATTACGACACTTGGGGGTTCCGGGGAGGCAGGGGTTATTTCGGGCATGCAGGCGGCAGCGGACGCAGGCAGTGCAGCCGGCGCGGTCGCCCAAAATAACGCCGATGCCGCAGCGGCATCTTTTGGGAATACGGCAGGCACAGGGGGTGCATCCATGATAAAAGCTTCTGATGCTAAAATAATTGCAAAGGGGCAGGGCGCCTCGCCCGGAGTCGGAAGGGGGCCTGTGAAAATAATACTTGACCCAAAGGAAATAAACAAGATGCAAAAAGGGGACGTGCTTGTAACGGACATGACAACGCCGGACTTTGTGCCTGCGATGAAAAAGGCTGCCGCAATCGTTACCAATGCAGGGGGAAGGACGTGCCATGCGGCAATAGTTTCGCGCGAGCTTGGGGTTCCGTGCATTGTTGGAAGCAAGAATGGCACTGAAGTGCTAAAAGAGGGGCAAGTGGTTACAGTGGATGCGGTGCACGGAAACGTTTTTGACGGGCTTGTTGATTTGGGCGACGTTGGAAAAGCAGAGGACAAGGTTTCCGCAGTGCAGGTTGCAGCGCCTATCACGGGAACGAAGATTTACACGAATTTGGCGGAAGTTGAGCTTGCGGACAAGGTTGCAAGGCAGCCCTGCGACGGGGTCGGGCTTTTGCGCGCTGAATTCATGATTGCGGACATTGGGGTGCACCCTCGCAAAATAATAAAGGAGGGAAGGCAGCAGGAGTTCATAGACAAGCTTGCGGACAAGTTGCGCACTTTTGCATCCGCCTTCTACCCCCGCCCGGTCGTGTATCGTGCAACTGACTTTAAGACAAATGAATACCGCAACCTTGATGGGGGGGCGGAATACGAGCCGCAGGAGGCAAACCCCATGATGGGCTACCGCGGATGCGCGCGCTACATTGCGGAGCCTGACATATTCAAGCTTGAGCTGGAGGCAATAAAGAAAGTGAGGGACGAGTGGGGCATGAAGAATTTATGGCTCATGATTCCCTTTGTGCGCAGGATTGGGGAGATAAGGGCGGTAAAGGACATATTAAAGAGCGTTGGGATACACCGCACGCGGGATTTCCGCCTTTGGATAATGGTGGAAGTGCCCTCTACGGTATTCCTTATTGATGATTTCTGCAAAGAGGGGATTGACGGGGTGTCCATTGGAAGCAACGACCTTACGCAGCTCATACTTGGCATTGACAGGGACAACTCAACCCTTGCCGACGGGTTTGACGAGCGCAATGCGGCAGTGTTAAAGGCGATAGAGCAGGTTGTGAAAACATGCAAGAAAAACGGGGTTACGTGCTCAATATGCGGGCAAGGCCCTTCGGTATACCCTGATTTTGCAGAAAGGCTCATTGATTTTGGGATTACGAGCATGTCGGTTAACCCTGATGCGATTGAGCGCACACGCAGGATTGTCGCGTCCGCAGAGCAGAAAGTGCTCCTAAAAAGGCTTGAAAAGCTCACCGAGGCGGTGGAGGGGCACACGCACTCTGTTGGAAGCGATGATTAGCGCAGGCAAACCCTGCTTTTTGAGCCCAACGCTGCGCACTGGCGCAAGGGCGGGCTTTTATTCTTTGTTTTTCATAATTCCCAGTGGTCATCATGAGGATAATACTACAGTTTCCAGAAGGGCTTAAGCAAAAGGCAGCACAATACGTGCAGCAGTACGAAAAAGAGGGGCACGAGGTGTTTGTTGCCTCCGCGCCCTGCTACGGGGCGTGCGACCTGTGCATGGACGAGGCGCGCGCGATAGGAGCAAAAAAGATAGTGCACGTGGGGCACGCGGAATTCATGAAAATGGACGTTAAGGGGCTGGAAATAGAGTACATTCCTTATTTTGACGAGCTGCCTGAGGAAATTTTGCAGAATGCTGTGCAAAAGGCGCTTGGGATGCTTAAAGGATATGAAAAAATCGCGCTTGTAACGACCGTGCAGCACATTAAGCAAATGAATGAGGTGCGAAAGCTGCTTGAGGATGCGGGCAAAAAAATTCTCATGGAACAGGGAGGCAAGCACGTAAGGCATGCGGGACAGATTCTCGGGTGCGATTCCATTGCTGCCTCAAAGGCTGCCTCAGGTGCGGATTGCGTGCTTTATTTTGGTGGAGGGCAGTTCCACCCGCTGGGGATACGCGCAGTGAAGCCCGTGCTTGTTGCAGACCCTTACCTTGGGAAGGCATACTGGATTACGGAAGATATAGAAAAGCTTGAGAAAAAAAGAAAGGGGGCAATACTCGCATCCGCGCATGCAAAAAGCTTTGGGATAATAGTGAGCACGAAAAACGGGCAGTTTAATTTGCATGGGGCAATGCTTGCGAAAAAAGAGCTTGTGAAGCGCGGGAAAAAGGCAATGTTGCTTGTGTCCAATGAGATATTCCCACTTGCGCTTGAGGATTTCAACATTTTTGACGCGTATGTTTCAACCGCATGCCCGCGCATAGGGGATGACCATTCACTCTATAAGAAGCCCATAATAGATTTTGGGGATTTTGGGAGAATGCTGGAACTTATGGATGCGGTGGACGGAAGGAGAAGTGCTGGAAAGGCGTTATAAATAGCTTTTTATAGTTTCAAAGAGTAGCAAATTGGGTAGGAATGGCATCTGATTTTAATGAGAATAGTGCAGGTTTGCCCAAGCTCAATGGCAGGGCTGCGCGCCAGATGCATGCACGAAGAAGTGCAAGGGTATTTTTTAGAAATGGAGTGCATGTTTCAACGATTGCAGCCTTGCTTTTGGCTGCACCTGAAAAAAGCATGGAAATGGAAATTTTGAAAAAGAATCAGAATACTGAAGAAGTGCAGGATAAGCCTGCAGCTATTTTTGACAGAATAGAGCACATCCGCGAACTGGCAGAAATTTCGGATGAGTATGTTGCGAACCAAGATTCGCTTATGAACTGGGCTAAACTAGTGCAACAGAAAGACCCAGAGGCGCTTGAACTGATGGAATTTTGGTCGCAGTGGG
>JAGVWK010000001.1 GCA_018304295.1 Microcaldota archaeon
CGAATTTTCCTCTGGTTGAGCTTTTTCATAATTTCAGATATTTCGCCTGAGGCTACTTTATCTAACGAGAGGAACTTATTTCGGGATACTACACAACAAGTCTGAAAACTAAAAGATTTTCTAATATTACCCTCAAAGAAGAGAATGCTAACGGATACGCCTTATTCTCAGTCAAATTCACTACACTGCGCATATCAATAATTCCACGTTTCACAAAATCAATATACGTGCTCCAGCTCGCATCCCATATATCTGGAGGTGAAGCTTTTTTAAAATCGTCTTGAATCAAATCAAGTTGTTTAGTATTGATTGCAAAAGCAGCAAGTAGGCTATCTTTTAACGAAATGAATATTTTTTCTCGTTCTTCGCCAAGCATGCTCATATTTGAGCATTTGTTAAATAAATGCTTTCGCTGGGCTAAAAAGCTTGCTTGAAGCCCTCATTTTCTTCTCTTTTTCCGCCTCCTGCTTGAGATACGCCCTCTTCAGCTCAACGTACCACGCAGGCAGGCACTTTTCAATTTCAGTTTTTTCCTTATCCATAGAACCACCGCAAGAATATCCATCCCAGTGGATTAATTCCTTGATGCGCAATCTGGCACTCCTGTGGCTAGGGCAAAAAATTTCCTAGGAAATTTTCCTAGGAAATGAGATGTGCCTCGCAGCGCATATAAAGGAGGTTTGCCGCAATTTTGACACGGATGGTAGAAATGGCGCAGGCAGAAATAACCGATAAAATCTTTGAAGCCCTTTCCGAGGCACCAGTCAGCTTTTACAAGCTTTGCAGGAGGACGAAGCTGCACTCGAAGACCGTGAGACGGTATTTGGAGCTGATAAAAGACATTCAGGCAAAGGAGAAAATAACGACTGAGCAGAGCGGGTTTAGGGTGTTGATACGGAAGAAAGCAAACGCTCTCCCTTGCAGAGCATAAACTAAGCCTTCTATGTAGAATTGCCTTCAATTTCTTTATGCTTCAATAGCTTTACTTTTTTGATTCCTAATAGCTCACGCACGCTATCCTCAAATTTATACCGATATAAAAGTAGAAATATTGCACTACCTGCAAAAATTGTGAGGCTGTAATCAAGACCCATTTTTTGAATGTCGTCCAGCATGATACCCAGAACTATGCGACCATACTGTAAGATAATTGTGACAGCACTTACAATCAACAAGAGAACAAAAATAATTACTACAATCGCAGTCAGCCAATTAACTATCTTTGTTCTGAGGTTTGGAAGCTCTTTAGGGGGTAGTGCTTTAACCATCATTTCCCCCTCCAGTCCAACGGCTGTCCGCAGTTGGGACAATAAATATTGCTTTTATCAACAGGATAATTGCAACGTGGGCAGCGATATTTTTTCAGGGCGTCAAATAGGATTTTGCCCAAAACAATTACTCCAAGCGCTTTTATAGTAAGTGTCTTAAATATTGTCTTTTCTAACCAATTATGAACATCCCAATCCCACTAAACCTCTCGATGAAGGAGCGAGAGGAGCTAACCTCGCTCCTTCACAGCGAAAAGAGTGTCAAGCTCTGGAAAAGATATAGGGCTATTCTTACTCGTGCTGAAATCAATAATCCCGAAGAAGCTGCAAGAATCACCGGAATAAGCACGCGCCAGCTCAGTAGGCATGTTGAAGCATTCAAGCAAAAAGGCATCGAAGGCATCAAAATAAGGAAGCAGACCGGGAGGCCGTCCTTTGTATCGAAGAAAAAACAGGAAAAAATTGTTAAAATAATTGAAAGCAATCCGTATGGATGGAGCACCAAACAGATACAAAAACTTGTATCTGAAAGATGCGGTGTCAAATATTCAAAAAGGCAAGTATATCGCATATCTCAAAAATGGGGGTTTGCAGAAGTTACTCCGCGACCAAAGAGCAACCGGAAAGCCAGCAAATCCACCCTCTATCGGTTTAAAAAAAGCAGAAAAAACCATAGCTTACGCTCCTTATGGCTGGCAAATAATCGTTGAGGATGAATCATTTATTTGCTATGAGTCAACATCGAGAAGAGTGTGGATACGAAAGGGCACAAAACCAATCAGACTTGTTACTGGCTCTCATTCCAAATTACTGATATTTGGTGCGCTGACATTGAGCAAAAAACAGACGTTCAGGACTCTCAAGATAAAATACAAGAAAGTCATGTTCAACTGGAAAACCACATTAAACTTTCTTCGCCTGCTCAAACGGAAATACAGAAGATTCATTCTCTTCTGGGACAGGGCAACGCCACACAGGGATTGGAGAGTAAAACGGTATCTGAAAGCAAATGAGAATTGCATAAAGATTATGTATTTTCCAAGAGCAACACCAGAAGCCAACCCAACTGAGGAGTGCTGGAAGCAGACAAAAGGGGACTCGGAAGTCGTCGCCAATAAAATCTACGATAGCTTTGATGAGTTTCACACGGCAGTTACTGGTTTTTATAAGAAAAAGAGATTCAATTTGGATTTAAGACATTATTTATGTCATTAGCTATAGAATAGCTGGCAAGCTGAAAAGAAAGGCAGTAACCAAAGAGCCTAAGAATGAGAAATTCATTTCTTGGGAAGAAGTTGTAGAAAAATATCCGGAGTTTAGGGGCAATTTGGAGCCTAAAAGCATTAAAAAATTTGAAAAGAGAAAGAGTATTAGTAAAACTAAAAGAAATTAGGAATATTAGGTAAAATGTACTTAAAACATGCAATTTTTATAAAAAAAATGGAAAAGTCTTTATTTATATATATAAATATCGTTGATTATCACTAAAATAAGGCATTTTAGACCTAAAACATCAATGTTTATATATATTTACCATCAAAATATATTTATGAGAAAGTATGATATTCTGAAAATAGTTTTCGAAGCGAGAGAGGGGGCTACTCCAAGAGCTATTTCAGAGCAGTTGAAAATTGCGCTTCCCAACGTCTATAACTATCTAAATGAGCTTGAGGAAGAAGGGCTTATACGCAAGGATGCAGGGGGATATATAGGAGATATGGCAAATGAAAAGCTTTCCCTTATTTTAACCCTAAGATCAATGGTCCCAGCAAAATTCCATATATTCATCTCGCCTCTATTCAAGGAAATAATAAAAAAACTGTGTAAAAATATAAGAACCGGAAAACGGGAATTTTCATTATCAGAGATGCAAAAACTGGAAAAAATTGCAGCACCTTGCAGGATAGTGTTGCGGCTTTCAAAAAAACCAACAATCTATTGCTTGAAGATAAATGAATCCCTTGTCCAGGCGCTTTTAGAGTATCATGGATTAACGCCGCTATTTAACATGGCTCAGTTCCAGCAAGAAATGGAAAAAGCAGCTCCAATGGCATTTATGGGAGCAACAAAGCCCGCAGAGAGTGCCCCGGAGATAATAAAATTGTGCGACAACTACTATAAGGCCGGAGAGGACATTTCCTTGTTCGCAAGAACCCGCTCTTTTGCCCCAGATGAACGCATTCAGGGACTGCTAAAAAAAGCAGATTTGGTCGAAAAAGAGTATCTTCTCTACCTTAACAGTGTTGAAGGCGTTGTCCGCCATGCAATAGAAGAAAATTGGGAGAAAAAGTACATTTACAATACAAACAGTATAGAAGGCAACACCATGAGTGAAAAGGAGATTGATGAATATTTTAAGAATGGCAAAGCGCTGCGCCAAAGCATCTCAAAAAGGGAATTTCACGAAACGACCAATATGCGCCATTCGCTCCAATTTTTAAGGCTTAAGCAAAAAGAGGAGATAAGTGAGGAGCTTATGCAGGAATTGCACTTTTTAGTGCAAAAAGACATAGCAGATGGGGCTGGAAACTACAAGAACCATTACAATTACATCAGGCCCAGCTCCTTAAACGATCCAAATCCTACTACTCCGCCTCAGCACATTCGCGAGCGCGTGCGCTTCCTTGTTGAGTGGTACAGGCAAAACAAGGACACAATGCACCCAGTTGTCCTGGCTTCCATCTTCCACATGCAGTTTGAAATGATACATCCATTTGCAGATGGGAACGGAAGGGTGGGGCGGCTTTTAATGAACCACATCCTGAAGCAAAAAGGCAAGCTGCCGGTTACAATACTTGAGAAGACAAAGCAGAACTACTATCGCGCGCTGGAAAACAGGAGCATAGAGCAGTTTTTGCTTTACACTTTAACATCATTTATAGAAGAATATTCAAGATAGGTAATATGTTAGAATTGCTAAAAGAGTTTGAGGATATGAAAATAGACGAACTTGTTGTTAAAATCAGCAAAAATGAAGAACATTTTTGTTATGAACTGGAGATGTTAATTGGATCGGCAATACGAAATCAACAGTATAGGGAAAACGACCGCATAGTTGCAAATGCTTGTTTAGAAGCATGTGTCTTTCATTTTGTAAATCTTGCAGAATTGTTGCCAGAAAAAGAATATTCAAAAAAATATTATCCGTTGATTAAGCGTGCCAACAAAGAAATCAGACATTTGACTTGGGACAGGGTTACTGATGAGGAACAAAAGCTCGGAGTAAAGGACAAAACTTGGTTTGTACATGATCTTTGCAAAATGATTTTAAAAGATTACAAACAGTTGTTGTCTTCTTCAGATATAGGGAAGAACACCAAATTTTATGCGGACATCAACAAGTATTTGGATACAAAATTACCGTTTAAGTAAACCCCTCTTTCTTTCCTATCATATCAGTATCCCAGAATGTCTTCAAACCAGCCCTTTTCCTATCTTTCTTCCACTTTCCCTCGCGCAAGCAAGCTTGCCTTATCCAACTTTGCTGCTCAACATTGTAGCAGTGAATCAATATGCCAAAAGCGCGCACGTGCCCTACGGGTTGGTTTACCAATACAATTCAGTTTTGCATTTCAGGTTTACTGCTACGCAAACATGCAGAAAAAGAAGGAGTAAAGTGCCAACAAAGTTATCAGAAACCCACATGAAAAGCATGCTAAAGAGCTAGCCTTCGCAGCAAAAATAGGGCAAGTGCGCATTTTTTACGTCGGGAAGATTGGGAAAATTGGCATTATTTATGTTTTTTATTGGAATTGGCGGTTGCTGCTTAGCGTAAAGAGCTGATTTTCAAAAATCTGCAACTCACTTGGGATATTGGAAGCTGCAATTTCGCGCAGCGAGCCTTTTGTGTACGGAACACAGTTATCGCTGTACAAGCCAAATACAAAAACACTTCCTTCATTTGCAATTTTTATAAAAGTCGGGTGCGTTTCTGTGTTTATATTGAAAGCTGCCATCTCAAGAAGCGTTGGATTGCCAACTGGCAAGTATGGGTAATTCAGTTGACCGTCAGGTGAAATAAAGAATCTGAAGTTTGGAGTATCCGGAGTCCTGATGTTGCCGGTAAGCAGCCCATTTGCGCTTAGCATGCCGCTATAAGTTTCTGCCACCAATATAAGACGTTCGTTTTTGTACTGAATTGGTAATAGTTTTAGTAATTCTAACACTCTTTTTTCATAATGAAGATAATTGTTACGTGCGGGAGAGTTCAATGCATATCTCTGATAGAAAAGATGCACCCCAATGGCGCTTAGATTGGATTCGACCAGTACATCTGCAAGCTCGCGCGGGGTTCTTGCGTTTGCTATTCTTTTGTTTGAAACAACCATGGGCGCATATGTTGGAAGTGCCATTAACATCACTTTCTAAATATCTTTTAGTTTTACTAAAAAATATTAATTTTTTGAAAACAAAGGGAGTTCGTATAATGGCGGTATCTTTTTTACATTTCTATTTGGCCTAAGAACCGAACCATTGGCTGGAACCGAATTTTCGTGCACGGAGTCCCAATCAATCAAAACCATATCATTTGAAAGAATTTGGACTTTTGAGCCTGCTTCAGAAGCAATGCCCATGAGGGCTTTAACTACCCCTTTGCCAGTGGTGGAAGCGTGAGTGCCAAATACAAAAATGCTGCCCTTTTTTATTGCATTATAAATTCCCACGGGTGAGTATCCGGGAGATTGCAGAAACACATCAGTATTGGTTCCAATATTTACCAAACAGTGGCTGTTTGCATCACTGCAAGCTAAAAGATGGAAAACGGGCTTGCCATTTTTTTGTGAGAGCTCAGCAATAGGTTGCGGATTTGGGTTGTATTCAGGGCTTAGAAAAATCACTTGGTGCCATGTATCTGGTGATAGTGCCCTAAGCATTCTGAGCACGTTTGTTCTGTAGGTATTGTAGCATGGGTCATGATAAAAATTTTCATCTGAGAACGGATCCACGCCGATTATGCCTACGCCTTGCCTTTCAAGAAGATTGGCAAGCACTACTGGATTTTTTATATTGCCTGCTGTGGCTGACAGGGTTCGTGGGGGTTGTCTTGTGCTAAAAACAGCAGTTGATACTGTTGCAACCATGCTAAATATAGGTAGAGAAATATTTATAATGGTTTTTTATGTAAAAAAGTTTATAGAATTATTCCCTTCAAATGATCCGTATATTCTATTTTATTCACTTTCCAGTGCCCGCGCTTAAATTCTATTTCGTTTATGCACGCATTCTCCTGTGAAAATTCGTAGTAGTATTCTTGGGGCTTTTGCAAAAGCCAGCTAAGAACTATTTTGTTCACTGCCCCGTGCGCAACAACAAGGATTGTTTTTCCTTCAAAAAGGCGCGCCAAATTCTCAAAAAAGGGCACCGTGCGATCGCGCACCATCCCGTAGTTTTCGCCCTTTGGGATATTTGTAAGGATATTTATGTGGCCGCTTGGATGCAAAAGCTCAGGGTGCAGCTTTGCAATTTCTTTAGGGGTGGTGCCTTCAAGTATGCCTGCATTAAGCTCGTTTAGCTGGCTTGTTTCCTGCAGGAAAACGCCTTCGTGGTATTTCAGTATTTCAGTTGCGGTCTGGTGCGTCCTTGAAAGAAGGCTGCAATATGCGAAGTTTATTTTTACATTTTTGAAATATTGCGCGCAGGCGCGCGCCTGCTGCCAGCCAAGGGGGGAGAGGTCGGACTGTAGCGAGCCTTGCACCTTGTGCTGCGCGTTTGAAAGAGTTTGCGCATGGCGAAGAAGGTAGAGCTTCATGCTAATATTTGCAGCAACAGGAATAAAAGCATAAGGAATATTGCCCAAAGCGTGGGGTGCGGGCCCTGCGCATTTTGCGTCCCAATAGGCATAAAAGCATGAGAGCAGCAGTTAATGCATGGGAAGGGAACACAGGTCGGGCTTTGAACGGGGCTCCTTTAGGGACGTTTACAAGGCCTTGCGCGAATGCGACATTGCAATAGAGGTAGTGGATGCCAGAAATATTGAGGGTACAAGGCTGCATAGATTGGATAGGACGTTCAAGAGCAAACTTGTTATTGCTGCTGCAAAGTGCGACCTTGTGCTGGGATGCCCGAAAGAAATGAGAACGCGCGACGGGCAGCACGTTATTTTCACAAGCACGCGAAGCGCAAAAGGAAAGGAATTGCTTTTTGAGGAGATTTTAAGGATGGGGCAGGGAATACGCGACCGCGATGCGCTAAGACGGCAGAAAAAGCGCGAAAAAAGGGATACAAGCGGGGATATTTACAGCCAGCAAATTGGCAGGCAGGCGGCGGGCATGGGGGGCCAAAGGCACGTAAAAACAGGCGGGACGGGGGCTTTTGCGGCTACTGGCATGATAAAAATAATGGTTTTTGGCATTCCAAACGTCGGCAAATCAAGCATAATAAACATGGTTGCTTCAAGAAAAGTTGCGCGCACCGGGTTTAAGGTGGGCGTTACAAGGGGGCCACAGTGGGTAAGCCTTGGGAAGGGGATGCTTTTGTGCGATTCCCCGGGAGTTGTGCCGATGCACTCCTCAAAAGGAGAGCTTGCGCTAAAGGCAGCGTATGATGTGGACAGGCTTGAAGATACCGAAGAGGTTGCGGAAGGGCTTATACGGGAATTTGTGCTTGAAAAAAGCGACAAGCTTGCAAAATGCTACGGGATAGAGATGAGCGACAATCCTGAGGAAGTCCTTGAGAGGATTGCAATAAAGAGGAATTTTGTAAAAAAAGGGGGAGTGCCGGACATTGAGCGGGCAATAGTAACCGTTTTGCGGGATTTCCAGAAGGGAAAATTCGTTTTTTAAGGGTGCGTGCATGCGCAGGGACGTAAAGGAATTCTACGAACAATACCCGTATCCGCAGCTTCCTGTGAAAAAGAAGGCGGATTTGCTCTCAAAACTGCACGGGAACGTTATGAGGGAGATACTGGAAACAACTGGCAGGGGCGCTTCTTATTTCAGTGGGAAAAACGTGCTTGAGGCTGGCTGCGGCACAGGGGAGAAATGCGTTTATTTTGCGTTGCACGGGGCGCACGTGCGGGGGGTGGATATTTCAAATGCCTCCCTTGCGCATGCAAGAAAACTTGCGGATAAATTCAACGTGAAAGTGGGGTTTGAAAATGCGGATGTGCTGCAAATGCATGGAAAAGAAAAATTTGGGTATATTTATTCACTTGGGGTGCTGCACCATACGGAAAACCCAAAAAAAGGGTTTTGCAATATTGCGAAAATGCTGAAAAAGGGCGGAATAATCACAATCGGGCTTTATAGTGCAAGCGGAAGGCTTTTGCACAGGATGCACAGGGCGCAGATTGCGCTTTTTGCAGGAAAAGGCACAAAGGAGCGCATGCAATACGTGGAAAGGAACATTTACGGGAGAAAGCTGCGCGCAGGCGTGGAAGAGGCGTATGTTGCGGACAAATATGCGCACCCTTATGAGAGCTACCATACGGTCGGGGAAGTGCTGGGGTGGTTTGGGGAAAACGGGATTAAGCCTGTCGGGTGCCACCCAAAATGCGGTTTTGGATTTTTAAGCAGGAAAATAACGCAGATGGAATGGATGGCACAAAGAAAAACGTTTTTCGTGATGTCGGGGAGAAGAATATGAAAACAAAAATCGTGCTTGCAAGCTCGTCAAAAAGCAGGAGGAAGCTGCTAAGGCGCGTATTTGCAAGGTTTGAGTGTGTGCATCCGCAAGTTGCCGAAAGGCTCTCAAAGCCGTATGCAAAATGCGCCCGAAAGCTTGCGGAAAAGAAAGCGTTTGCGCATGGCGAAGAAGGTAGGGCTTTATGGGCATATCTGCAACAGCAGGCATAAAAACATTTGAGTCCGAGATGACAATCAATGCTTATTTTCCAGATAACCGTTGAAAGGGAGGCTGCTTCGGGCAGCTCAAGGCAGGACAGTTCAGGCGCAAGGCTGCCAAAAATAGAATTTGCCGCAAAAGACGCGGAGGAGGCGCTCTCCCGCCTGTCTCAAACCTTTGATTCCGCAACAAAAAGGGATTTGGACATCCTCTGCTTCTTTTTGAGGAATAATGATTATTCCGAGAGATGCGCAAATGTCCTAAGCTGGTTGGCACAAAATAAACCGGAGCTGTTCAGGGAAGAGCACGTAGGTGCATTAATCAACGGGTTGGGCAACGAGAGGTCTGCATGGGGATGCGTAAATGTCCTAAAAGGGTTGGCACAAAATAAACCGGAGCTGCTCAGGGAAGAGCACGTAAGCGCACTAATCAACGGGTTGGGCAACGAGAGGTCTGCAGGGGGATGCGCAAATGTCCTAAGCTGGTTGGCATACAATAAACCGGAGTTTTCCGAAAGGTGCCTGAAAGCCCTTCTCTCCAATACACAAACCCAAGGCGCATACGATTCCTCAAAGGAGAGGGCAGAGGCCTTAGTCTCATTTGCAATTGAAGCAGGCAGGCCTCTTGACAACCTCCACGAAAACCAGCCTGAAAGGGAAAAATACCTTGCAAAATTAAACACCATAACAATCATTGCCATCCTTGCCTCAAATCCCGAATATTTCTACACATCAAGCAATCACATGCTCTTTGACAGGCTAAAGAAAGACCTGAAGGGAGGGAATGTCTCTGAACTCATGTCCGGATATGGAATCTCATTTGACGCTGAACTGGGCAGGAATTTCCTTTTCAGGGCAATAAACTACGACAGGATGTATGGTAAAAGGGATTCCCTTCTCACAAAAGAGGAAACAAATGAGGCGGCAAAGGCAATACTGAAGCCCATTTCCTCTGAAACCTTTGACAATAGGTATTATTTCCTGCTTGCAAACGGGCTTGAAAAGATTGTGTCCTCTGGGATACTGGATGAAAAGCAGACTTTCCGCATATCAAAGGAGCTTGTTAAGGCGGTTGGATACGGGAACACCCAAAAGAGGCTTGCCTTGGAGTTTATCCTGTTTGAACTGCAGCCGCAGACAACCCTGCTGGCGCAAAGCAAGAAACAGGCAATCGCAAAGCTTCAGAAAATGACAAAATACAATCCAAAGGATTACGTTGGAAAGGACGGCTTCACCACATGCATACAGGTGTTTGACAGGGAGGACACGGGAAAGGACCATTGGAACCTGTCAAATGAGTGGGGTGAGTGGAACTCATCAAGATGGAAAAAGGAAATTCTGGAGGATGGAAAGCACGCTGTTTTCACGAACGCATCCAAAAAGAAAAGGGTAATCCTTTACATGGGGGAAAACGAGAATGAGGACCAGTCCTTTGCAGGCAAGGCGATGGAAGAGTATGGCAACGGGATAATCACCTTCAGGGGGCATTCATTCAGCCTAGGTAAAAGCTTCCCATCCGGAATATTTGCAAACAGGCAGGGAAACTGGCTTTTCATTCCCGGAAGCTGCGGAAGCGCAGGCTCAACAGCGGATTACATGATGCAGAACCCCAAAACAAGCCTTTCCTTTGTCTCAAACACCTCAACAGGAAGGGGGCAGGTCACAAACGGGCTTGTAAGCATATTTCTGGGCCTTGAGAAAAAGGTTGAGTTTGAAACATTGAAAGCCGACAGCTCAGAAGCAATAGCGCAGCATGGAGGGAATGTTGATACCCTCACCTTTGCCTCGCAGGGCGAGATGCTGCTTAGGTATGTTTTGATGGGCGGATAGCCAAATGGGGTAAAAGCATGCCGGCATTTTTCATTTAGTTGCCTAGGCGCGGGAAACCCAACGGCTTGAGCCGTTGGATGAAAGCGCCCGCGCCGCCGCTGGGCACTATTTTTCAGGTGAGAAAAAAGAATGTGCGCGCTGTATCCCCCGCCTGAAGGCGGGAACATGCGCTCCGCGCATGGATTTAGCGCGCAGCAGCTATCTTAAAAGGAAAACGTTCTTTGTATTATCTGGGAGAAAACTATGAGAATCATACTCGCAAGCTCGTCAAAGAGCCGGAAGAAACTGATGAAAAAGATTTTCAAGGGCTTTTCGTGCGTTAAGCCGAAAATCAATGAAAAACTGTCTAAGCCGTATCACGCATGCGCAAAAAGGCTTGCCGAAAAGAAAGCGGAGAATGTTGCAAGGAAAGTTGCAAATTCCGTTACCATAGGTTCTGATACGATTATTGTTTGCAATGGCAAGGTCATACGAAAAACCGGCAGCGAAAAAATTGCGCGCGCCTCCCTGAAATTCATTTCAGGCAAAAAATGCACTGCGCATACCGGCGTGTGCGTTGTGTGCAGGAAAGGCGGGCAAACTGTAAGGGGCGTTTCTTTTGTTTCCAGTGCATCATTTCTGGTGCGAAAATTAAGCGATGCGCAAATTCTCTGGTACATAAAGACCGGCGAGCCGTTTTACAAGGGAGGCTGCATTGCGGTTGAGGGAAAGGGAAAGAAATTCGTGCGAAAAATTATCGGGGAAAGCGCGTGCATACAGGGCTTGCCGGTAAAGAGGCTGAAAAAAGAGATTGCTAAATTCCGCTCCTTTTTATAATGCCCAGCACTTCCTTGTGCACAAGGGAATTTGAAAAAAGGAATGCGCGCGTTGAAAGGGAGTATTTTTTCCCGTGCAAATCAGTAACCCTGCCTCCTGCTTCTTCAAGGATGAGCGCGGAAGCTGCAAAATCATATGCGCGTAGGCGGAATTCCACGCACGCGTCCGCTTTCCCGTTTGCGCACCAGAGTATTTCATATACGGCTGCGCCAAGGTTGAGCATTTTAAAAGAGCGCGAGGAAAGCCTCCCAATAAGGCGCAAATAATCCTTGTTTTCGCATTGGAAGCAGGAGTCGGCAAGTATCTGGCATTTTGAGAATGGCTTTCTTTTTGAAACGCGCATCCTTTTGCCGTTGCAGAATGCGCCCTTTCCCTTTTGCGCCCAGTAAAGCTCCCTATGCTCCGGAAGAAAAACCGCGCCTGCCTGCACAATTCCCTTATGTGCAAATGCGACCGAGCAGCCGTAAAGGGGTATTCCGAATGCGTAGTTGTTTGTGCCGTCTATGGGGTCTATTACCCAAATGTTTTCGCTTTTCTCGTTTTCATGGCCGCACTCCTCTGAGTAGATGCCGTCTTTTGGGAAAGCAGCGCGTATTATGCGCAGAACCTTTTTTTCCGCAGCCAAATCCGCGCTTGTAACAAAGTCTTTTTCGGATTTATTATGTATTTTAGCCTTTCCAAAGCTGCGCTTTGCAACCATTCCGCCTTCATAAGCGGCCTTTTTTGCAATTTCAAGGATGGAAGGCATGCTAAAATAAGCAGCGAGAGGAATAAAAAGGAGCTGGAATTACCAAAATGATAAAACCTCCGGAAAGAGCGTTCGCTCTTTACGGCCCATTCGCCGCAAGGCGAATAGGGCAGGAGGCGCTAAGGGAAAAGCTTGTTGCCCCCGCTGGTGCTTGTGTTGCGCCAAGGGGGTGAAACCTTAGGGGTAATAAGTGGAACGCTTGTGTTCCCCCTAGGTGCCAGTGGAAAGTTACCCCTTCACAGCTTTATAAAGCCTATTTTGAGCCTTCTTTTTTGGTGATTTGAATGAAAATGGACATCGCAAACTCAAGCTTTGAAGAAGTGCAGTTCGTGATTGAAAAATTGCGCAATTTCGGCATGGAGGCAAAAGTGTCAAGAAAGTTTGGCAGGCCGGTGCTGGAAACAACCGACGTGAAGCAGGAGAGGCACATGATAGAGGAGCTGGATGTTGCCGGGATATGCTTCTGATTTTTATTCTAGTGGCGGCGTTTTTTCTGGCTTTTCTGCCGCCCAACCCCTCCCACAAGGTGAAAAATATGCGCAATTAGATGCTAACGGGCGCGGTTTGATTATAGGGAAGAGGAAGATTTTTTTTGTGCTGCGCTGTTTTGCATCGCACAAGGAATATGAAAAATGGTATGAAAAACTCATGTAATCTGGATTGATGCTGAAGCTAAGAAAAATAAATAAAAAAGAAAAAGCAGAGAGAACTTATCCAAAGAGCGATGCAAGGCCTTCTGCTGCCGCCTCTTCCTTCTTTGCATTGTCCTCAGGCTTCTTTTCCTCTTTCTTCTCGCCTGCTGCGGGAGCTGCGACGGCTGCTGCTGCGACCGGCATTGCCGCCGCTTTCAGAAGCTCCTCAAAGCTCACGCCTTTTACGGCTTCGGCAAGGACTTTCGCCTTTGCCTCGTCCGGCGTTACACCTGCGGCTTTGAGCACCCCCTCAATGTTTGAGGTGGAAAGCTCCTTGCCTGCTCCCTGCAGGAGCAATACTGCGTGCAGATATGGGTCTATTTTCATAATATAACCTCCGTTCAAGCTTGTGTCTTGTTCTCAAGGTTCCCGACTTTGCTGCTTAGAGTTTCTCCAAGCAGCACGGCTTGGGTTAGAAGCAACTCGGAAGAAGCGTCCGAGTAAACCCCTCCGTTTATCGCAAGGTTATTTCCCTGCGAATACGCGTCTTTTAGGAGCGCGTCTATGTTCTGTGATGTCGGGTATGAGCAGTTATATGAAACATTGAAAGACTGCGCAAGGCAGTTTTGCAAATCCGCGAAAAGCTGCGCCTGGTCAATGTCAAGCACTGATGCGCCGTATACTTTCCCTTCCTCCACGGCAGCCACCATGTTGAGCCTTGCCTCAAATGGGAAGATGTTGAGCTTGGAGAGCGCCTTGCACACTGCGTCGGATATTTTTGCGCCACTTTTTGCAACTATAGAGTCCTTTGCAACAATTATCTTGCCGCCCTTTATCTGTGCATTTATGCCCGCGCCCTTAAGCTCCGAGAGAGCCGGGCCCGGAGGCAGGTCTGTTTCGCCCTCGTGCACCACAATGTCAAAGGGCGCAAGCTGCCCGGGCTTTGCAGCAACGCTGCTCTTGTTTGTCTTGAAAAATGTGAAAAGCGCGTAGGGGGTCATGTCTGAGAGCACAAGCGCAGTCGGGCTTTTTATCTCGGAAGAAAGAATTGATGCCTTCTTGGAGCTTTCAAGCGCCTTTTTTATCACGCTGTTCTTTGCAACTATTATGTCCGCCTTTCCGCGAAGCTTCTTGCGTGCAGCCTGCAGCAGCCTGTCGGGGAGCGCGCGGATGTCTATTGCCGCAACAACCGGCTTTTCCCCTATCCACTGCACGAGCTTTTTCACCTGTGCCTCTTTTTTGGAGATTGCGCTGCTGTGCCTTTTGGCTGACTTTTGGCCCGGTTTTTTCCTTGTCATGAGTATCACCATTTATCCTGCATGCCTTATGCGGCTTTTGCAGCCTCTACTTTCACGGCCTTGCCCATGCTCAGCTTAACATACGATGATTTTATGGACGGCTCCGTAACCTTTGCCTTCACTTTCTCGTATGCAAACTCAAAATTGTCAGCCAACTCCTCTATTGGCATGCCCTCGCTGCCTATAAGGCACTGCACTACGGGCAGGTATTTGCCCCTTGAGGTGAGCTTCACCCTGTTTTTTGCCTGCCTTATTGCCTCAACCGTGCTTATGCCTGCAATGGGCTTTGGAAGCTTTCCCTTTGAGCCAAGCCGCTGCCCAAGGGCTTTTCCCACCGCAATCATGAGCGAGGGCTGTGCTATGAACTCGTATTCCTTTGCCATCAGGGAAAGGCGGTTCTTGTCGGCCGCAAGCTTTGTTATGCCTGCCGCGTCAAATATGTCCGCAGGCGCAATGCCCGCATTCTTTGCCTCAAGGGCAACCTGCCCGTCGCCAAAAACAGCGACCTTTTGCTCCTTGCCCTTTCCCTTTGGGAGTATTATGTCAAGGTTCAGGCGGTTTTCAGGCTTGGAAAAGTTTATGCCTCGGAAATTCACTATAAATTCCACAGACTGGGAGAACTTGCGCTTTCCCTTGTCTTCAAGCGCCCTTGTAAGGGCCGAAATGGTTGTTTTCCTGTCCATGCAATCCCTCCTGCTTATAGCAGTGATGCAGGCAATGCCTGCTAGCGGGAAAATCAGAAGATGCGCATGCATCATGCGGATTTTACCTTAAGGTTATGTTCCTATTATGGATGCAAAAGTTTTAATAAATATGCAAGCAATACAAATGCCCTTATTTGCTATTTATTGGGAGGGAAGGCTATGGAAAACTATGACGTTATAGTGGTAGGCGCAGGTCCGGGCGGCTCAACGGCTGCTGCGTACCTTGGAAGGTCGGGGTTCAACGTGCTCTTGCTTGACAAGGCAAAATTCCCCCGCGACAAGATATGCGGGGACGCGGTGAGCGGAAAATCCATGAACGTGATAAAGGAGTTCGCCCTTGAGGAGGAGATACAAAAGGATGCACGCCACGGCAATATTTACGGGGTAATTTTCTCAGGCACGGATGGGAAAACAGTGGAAATACCTTTTGCAGCCGCAAAGGACAAGGGCCGCCCGCCCGGATACACGCTCCCAAGGATTGCAACTGACAACATACTTTTCCAGAATGCAAAAAAATACGCAAAAGTGAAAGAGGGCTTTGCAATGAGCGACGTTATTTTTGAGAACGGATATGCGGTGGGAGTAAAGGGAAGGGACATGGCAGAAGGGAAAGAGATGGAATTCCGCGCAAAGGTGGTTGTTGGGGCGGACGGGGCAGGCTCAATAGTCGCAAACAAGGCAGGAGTGGGCGCGCTTGCGCCAGAGCACGCGTGCATTGCGATACGCGCATATTACGAAGGCATAAGCGGGATGACGGACAACATTGAGATACATTTTGTTAAAGAGGCAATGCCGGGCTATTTCTGGATATTCCCAATTGGGGAGGGGAAGGCAAACGTGGGGCTTGGCATACTCATGAAGGACGTGCAGGAAAAGAAAATGAACCTGCCTGCGCTCCTTGAGAGGATAGTTGCGCAAAATGCGAACTTTGCGCCTCGCTTTGCAAATGCGAAAAAAGTTTCAAGCGTGCAATCATGGACGCTGCCGTTTGGCTCAAAAATACGAAAAGCGCACGGGAACGGATGGATTCTTGTGGGGGATGCCGCGTCTCTTATTGACCCGTTTTCAGGCGAGGGCGTGGGGAACGCTACTGCAAGCGCAAAAATTGCGGCAAAAATAATCGCGGGCGCGCTAAAGGAGAACAACTTCTCGGAAAGTTACTTTGCGCAATACCAAAGCGAGATGGAAGCCGCGCTCAAGCCGGAGCTGCAAACAAGCTACATGCTGCAAAAGCTCGGCAGGCAGGAGTGGCTGCTGAATTTCATCATCGGGAAGGCGCACAAATCTGAAAAGGTGCGCGAAACCCTTTCCGCAATGCTTGGAAGCGAAGAGGCGAAAAAAGAGTTTGCCTCCCCGGTTTTCTACCTTAAAATGCTCTTTGCATAGGAAAGTGCATTTATGAGAATTGAAAAGGACTTCCTTGGAAGCGTGCAGGTGCCTGATGATGCTTACTGGGGAGTTTTCACGAAAAGGGCGAATGAAAATTTCTCCCTTAGCGGGATGAAAGCAAAGCCGGTTCTGATTAAGGCGTACGGGATTGTGAAAAAATCCGCGGCAGAGGCGAATTTTAAATTAGGGCTTCTTGAGGAGAGGAAGGCAAATGCCATAATAGCGGCTGCGCAGGAAGTGGTGGATGGGAAATTGGATGCTCATTTTCCACTTGACGCTTTTCAGGCAGGGGCGGGCACGCCCTTTAACATGAACGCAAACGAGGTAATTGCAAACCGCGCGCTTGAGATGCTTGGGGAAAAACGCGGGGAGTACTCAAAAATAAGCCCCAACAATGATGTGAACATGGCGCAGTCGTCAAATGATGTAACGCCAACCGCGATAAGGGTTGCAACGCTCCTTATGCATGGGGAATTGCTGGAAAATGCAAATGCGCTTGCCGCTTCCCTGCGCAAAAAAGGAAAAGAATATGCGCACGTTGTGAAAACAGGAAGGACGCACTTGCAGGATGCGGTTCCCATTTCAGTGCAGCAGGAATTCAATGCGTTTGCACTTTCTATTGAAAATGACGCACAAGAGATGGAACACGCTGCAAAAAAGCTTGCAGAGCTTGGAATTGGGGGGACTGCGATTGGAACCGGGATTAATACGCACCCAAAGTTCGCAGCGCTTTGCGTTGAGAGGATTGGAAATAACTCTGGATTGGAGGTTTATGCTGGAAAAGACCTCATAGAGCTAACCTCAAGCATGAATGCGTTTTTGAATTACTCATCTGCAATGCGCTCGCTGGCGGTTTCCCTTGTGAGAATTTCAAATGATTTGAAATTGCTCTCCTCGGGGCCAAAAACCGCAATAGGCGAATACTATTTGCCTGAAGTTGAGCCGGGCTCGTCCATAATGCCGGGGAAAATAAACCCTTCCATCCCTGAGGCCGCTGAAATGTGCGCCTTGCAGGCGATTGCATGCGACCATGCAGTGCTGCTTGCGTGCAAGGGGGGGCAGCTGCAGCTTAACATGCTCACGCCCCTTATAACATACAATGTTCTTTTTGCAAGCGAACTGCTTGCAAATGCATGCGAAATGTTCTCGCAAAAATGCATAAGCGGCATAATTGTTGACGAGAAAAAGTGCCATGAGAACCTGTTTGGCGGGTTGATACTTGCAACCGCGCTCAACCCTTATTTTGGGTATAATGCAATGAGTGATTTGGTAAAAGAGGCGCTAAAAAGGGGAATTTCAATAAGGGAAATCATTTTGGAGAAAAAACTACTTTCAAAAGAACAGGTGGATGAGCTGCTTTCTCCTCAAAGATTAATTTCCCCGCAGGAAAAGAAAAAGCTTTGAAGAGTAAAGGGCTAGTTTCGGTATATCCTGTTGCGATGATCGTAATCTATGAAAAGCACGATTTTTGTTTTTTCATCTACACGGAATGTTAGCACAAATGCAGAACCTATATGAACACGCTCTACGCCCTTCAGGATATTTCCAAGCTTTTTATATGTAGTGGGATCTTCTAAAATTTCTTTCATCTTTTTTGTTAATCTTTCAAAGTGAGGCCTGTCTTTTTTGCATAACTTTTTCATCTTTTCATTGAACGATTCGGTTTCTGAAGGAGTGTACATTTACTCATACTCCTTCACCATCTCCTCAAAGGTCTCGTAGGCATATTGCTTTTCCTTTAAGAGTCTTTTTATTTTTTTTACATACTCTTTGCTGAGAGGCGGCTCATGAATAGCTTCATTTTCGCTTGTGGGTGTTTTGAAGACCATTTTTGTTTTGTTTTGGAATGCGCCTTCCGACATATCATGAATTTTATTTTTTATTTCTTCAATACGTGGAGAAGTTAAATTGGGGAAATGGTACGTTTCAAAACCTGCATGCGAACCAAATGGCGCCATACTGACCTACTCCCTTTTTCCCTCAATTTGCTCCACAGCTACTTTCAAGGCATTTAGTATTGATTTGATTATGATATACGGGGATTCTGCATCGGTATTGCTGATTCTGATAAAATGGGTTTTCATAGAAACAGTTCCATCTGTCTTGTCTTTTTTATAGTCATCAACAAAAGCGACAGTGGCTATGTATTTCTTTCTTTGGAATTTTTTATCTAGCAATGCTTGCAAATTGTCTTTAAGTTGGTCGAGATCCTTTTGCTGCATAGTTACCAATCTCTGTGCTACCTTTTAATGGTTTTTGGTCGTTGTGGCTTAAATGTTTTTCTGTCTGGGCATGTTAGATTTGCGCAACGCCTTCTTTTCTTGCGGCTTCCACTACTTTCTGTGCAACGAATTTGTGCAGCCCTTCTTCAAAAGCAGCAGGCACTATGTAGTTTTCTTTCAGGCCCCTTTCCTGCGCAAACCGCGCAATTGCAAGCGCGGCAGCAAGCTTCATTCCTTCTGTAATCTGCTTTGCGCGGCAGTCAAGGGCACCCCTGAAAATTCCGGGGAACGCAAGCACGTTGTTTACCTGATTGTCAAGGTCGCTTCGCGCGCTTGCGTATATTTTGCAGCCTGCCGCCTTTGCGTCCTCGTGAGTTATTTCAGGCACGGGGTTGGAGAGCGCGAATATTATTGGATTTTCGCCCATTGCTTTCGCTTGCTCCTGTTTTAGTGCCCCTGCAACTGAAGCGCCGATGAATACGTCCGCGCTCTTTATAACGTCGGAAAGCTTTCCGCACGCCATGTGCGGAAGCACCGCCCCAAACTCTTTTTTGTATTGCTCAAGGTCGCTTCGCGCGCTGCATATTGCGCCCTTGCTGTCAAGCACGACAAGGTTTTTTATGCCGTATTCTGTTAGAAGCTTTGAGATTGCTATGCCTGCCGCTCCCGCGCCATTCACAACAACCTTGGCGCTTTTTGCATCCCTGCCGGTTACCTTAAGCGCGTTTATCAAAGCCGCAAGCACTACGACTGCGGTCCCATGCTGGTCGTCGTGAAACACTGGAATGCCAAGAGTTTTTTTGAGCGTGGCTTCAACCTCAAAGCATTTGGGGGATTCTATGTCCTCAAGAAGGATTGCGCCAAAGCATGGGGAGATGAGCCTTACCGTGCGGATTATTTCATCCTTGTCCTTTGTTGCAAGGCAAATGGGGAATGCGTCTATTTTGGCGAACTCACACAGGAGAGCGGCTTTTCCCTCCATTACGGGTATTGCTGCCAATGGGCCAATGTCCCCAAGCCCAAGCACGCGCGTCCCATCGGACACTATTGCGACCGAATTTCCCTTTAGCGTGAGCGCATATGCAGAAGAAGGGTTATTTTTTACCTCGTTGCACACTGCTGCCACGCCGGGAGTGTATGCAAGGGAAAGCGCATGGCGGTCTTTTATGGGCGCTTTGGAGCAGGTGCGCAGCTTTCCGCCAAGGCGGCGGTGAAACTCCAGAGATTGGTTTCCTATGTCCAACAAGAACACCGACTTATCTTATTACAGCAGTTGCCCGTTGCGCAGCAGTCCCTTACTCCACATCTATGCGGGGCGCAAGGTAATAGACTATTTTTGCGCTTTCCACGCCGTATTCTATTTTAACCGGCGCATTGCCCTTAAGGTTTATTGTGAGCGGCTCCATATCAGGGCATGCCTTTATGATGTCTTCAAGGTATTGGAGCGGGAAAGTCGCGCGCGAGGGCGACTGCACCGTAAGCTCAAGTATTTCCTCCGAGGTTTTTTCGCTTTCCACCTTCAGGTCCGCAAGCTCGCCATGCACTTCAACGTTGAAGCCGTTTTCGCTTGCGTCAAGGGTTATGTGGGAGGATACAAGCGCAGCATCGCGCAGCGTTTCCTTGAGCTGCCCGCCGGTTATCTTTATGAGCGCGGAGTGCGCAATGGAGGGCTCCTTTTGCGCGCCCATTGGAAGCTCAAGTATGGGCACTTTGAAGCTTCTTTTGCGCTTTCCGCTTATGAACTTGAGCACGAGCTTGTTTTCCTCTTGCGTTACCTCAAGCTGCTCCTTGCCCCTTGTGCGCGCAAGGATTTTTATCAGGGAATCAAAATTTACGCCCACCCTGTGCAGGCCTTCCACGCTGTATTCGGTAAAAGCAGTGCTTGGCATGAAAAAGCTGATCATTGCTATCTGGGAGGTGTCCATTGCCCGCAAAGAGATGCCGTCCTTTGAAACTTCAAGCTGCCCCTCGTCAATAAGGTTAACTATCGCGTCAACCGCGTTCTTCCATTTTTTGGCATCCTCTACTACGAAACGGAACATAAATTCACCCTCCCAGCCTTAATTATGCTGGTAAATTTTTAATGCAATCGCTTTTCTTGCTGCAGGCATTATTGCCTGTAATAACTCTCGCAGTTCTCAACCGCAAGCGCAATTGAGGGGTTAAGCGGGCTTGAAAGCGCGAGCTTGAAAAACCCAAGATAGGGAAGCTTGAGCGCAACAACGCCCTTTACGCGTTCGCTTCCAAATGGCGAGTTCCCAATGGAGCGCGAGTAGTCATATACCTGCATGTCCGCAATCGGGTTGTTGTCCCCTTTTGTGATGTATTTTGTCTCGTTTGCGTATGAGAAGCGGGCAACAATGCGGTGCACTATGTCTCCTGAGTATGAAAACAGGTCGCCCTTGTGCGGCTCGTATACCGCAATGTCCTGCGTTGGAATGAGCGCCTGCCCGCCAAATTTGATTTCCTTTACGCATATCTCGCGCGAAACAAGCGAGTTGCTTCCCTTTGCAATGCGTTCGCAGTATCCGTAGGCGAATTCCAGCTTCCCGTGGTGCTCTGCAAAGCCGGAAGCGTCATTTGAGAATTCAACGCAAAGCCGCTCTGTGGGGTGCGCAACGCAATAGGAGAAAATTGAGCCGTTGAAAGAGTAGGAATTGCCCGAATGCGTTACTGTTGCTGCCGGGGTGATGGTGTCAAAATCCTCTTTTGATAGCGCAATTGAGGGCGCATCCGTTTGGTCTGCCTTAAGAATGAGCAGGTCCCCCCGCTCAAGCGTTGGCACCATGGAGCAGGAAACAACGCCGTTAAATGGCACTTTTGTGCCAAGGAGCAAGCCTATCAAAAACCATATTGAAAGCGCCCATAATATTGCAAGCACTATTTCGCGCAGCTCGCTTTTAAGCCCGCCCTCAAGGTAGCCTGCAAAGGATTCCGCAAGCACTATGAAAAACATCGTAAGGCCGATAAGAACAAGAAAGAGAAGGCTTAGCATTGCGCTGCTTTTAAGAAGCAAAAAAAGCACAAACGCCCCCGCAAGAACGTAATAGGAAATGCGCTTGTATTTTGAAAGCGTTGCGGCAAGCTTTTTTTCGCTTTCCGTCGGGCTCTTTTTTATGCCTGAAAGAAAGCGAGAGAGCAGCAGCCACAAGAGCCCCATTCCGGCAAGCGCCCCGAAAGCAAAAGTGTCTGCGGTTGCAAAAGTGTAAATGATGAGAACTGCAAAAAGCGCAAATTCGTAATTTTCACGAAGCAGGGAAATGTAAGGAGATTCTTTGCTGCCCATGTAATCGCTGCCCTGCGGGATTTAGGTTACTTTTTCTTCTTGGATTCTGAAGGCTTTTTGGCGCTTTTAAGCTCCTCCTTGAAGTCGCCTGCCATTTTGCGCAGCTTCTTTGAGGCGTCCTTTATTGCGGCAATGGGGGAGCCGCTTTTGGTGCGCACAAAAATGTGCGGCGAGGCGACCTGCGGGTGCGGCTGGAGCGCTGCCGCAAACGTTACGTTCTTGTCAAGTATGAGAAGCTCGCGCAGCGCGTTTGCAAAGCCCTGCTCCTCCCCTTCAAGCTCAAGCTCCACATAATTTTCTTCCTGTGCGATTATTTTCAGGTTCATATGCTCACGCTCCTATAGTCTGATGCAAGTTTGCGGTTTTCCTTGTTGCCGCAGGATGAGCATGAAAGCGCGCCGCCCAAAAGCGCAAGAGGGTGGCGGCATTTTATGCAGAACGCCTTTAATACCCCGAATTCCGCCCCTTCGGTTGAAACGTGTATTTCCCCTTGGCGTATCTCGGAAATTTTTGCGCGCACAATGTCCCCTATGCGCAGCTCGTCGCGCACGTTTTTCACAAAGCCGTCCTTTATGCGCGATGCGTGCAGCACGCAGTTGTCAGGCAGCTGCGCAAAGCGCACGTTGCCGCCCTGAATTGGAAGCACGCTTATGAGCGCTATTGGCTCAACCACGTTTTCCACCCGCCCAAGAACTACTGAGCCGGAACGGAGGCTGGAAAGTAGGTTGCGCCTTGAAACGGAAAGTGAGCGGTCCTCCTCAGAAAGCATTCCTGCCGCGCTTGAGCGTATCTCTTCGCCCTCCACGTAGGTGCCAAGCCCGGGGACAAACTCCTCCTCCGTGCCCATGGATTCGCCGGGTATCACGTGTTTTCCTTTAATGTTTGCCATTTTACCAGCCCAAAATTAGCGCAACTGCCAAAATCTACTGCATTGAATCCTCAATAAATATTTAAATAGCTTTACCCCAATTCACCTCATGGTCAAAAAGAGCAAGCTTGTGCTTTGCATTGACAGGGATAACGATTTATACGAGAAGGCAAAGATATCCGGGCCCGTGATAGGCAGGGAGGCGAACTTTGAGGCTGCAAACAAGCTCATAATGGCGGACGCAAGCGAAGTGGATGCGAATGCTATGTTCCGCGCAGTAAAGCTTTACGACGAGCTTTTAAAGGAATACAACGTGCAGATAGCCACGCTTACGGGCAACGCGAAGCTTGGGATAGCGGCTGACAACGAGGTGTCCGAGCAGCTTGAGCGCGTATTGGCGGAATTCCCCGCAGAAAGCTGCATTTTCGTGTCAGACGGGGCGTCGGACGAGCAGATGATGCCAATAATCCGCTCAAGGCTGAAAATTGATTCTGTTGACCTGCTTGTGATAAAACAGGCAAAGGAGCTTGAGAAGACGTACGTTGTGCTGCTTGACAAGCTCAAGGACCCGTATTTCGCGCGGCTGTTTTTCGGCGTGCCCGCGATTATTTTGCTGCTTTTGGCAGTTTCAAGGTGGATGGAGCTTGGATGGGAGCCCGTAGTGTTCATTGTGGGGCTGTTCCTTCTCATACGCGGCTTTGGGATAGACGACAAAGTGTCCGGTGTTTTCAGCAGCTTCAAGTTTTCCATTGAGAACATAAGCCTTAGCATTTACCTGCTTGCGTTCGTGTTTTTCATAATATCAATAGGAATAGGATATCAGGGGTACGAGCAGGCGCGCGCGGAAAGGCTTGATTTGGTGAAAACAATTGCCGCTGCAATGCGCAGCACTCTGCTGCTTCTTCCTTGGTCAGTACTGCTTCTGATAATAGGCAGGACCGTTGATTTGCTCAATGACGGCAGGAAGCTTGAAATAAGCAAATTCGGCCTCTACGCGGTTTCAACCGTGCTTCTTTGGCTCATACTCTCAGTTGCGACCGACTGGGTGCTCAATACCGGGGAGCCATACGTATCTTTTGGGGATTTTGCGTTTGTGATAGTGGCAAGCGTGGTGTTTGCAGCCCTTAGCTCTCACGTGCTGCGGCTGATAAAAATAAGCGTTGTGGGAAAAATGAAGCTCGAGAACAAGGAAATGTTCACTGACACCGGCGTGTACATGGGCAAGGTGATAGGCGTGGATGCCAAAAACTCCGCCATTGTTGTGCGCTCGCCCTTGGGGCAGAAATTCAACGTTGGGCTTGACATTGTGAACGCCGTTACGGATAGGATTTACGTAAGCTACGGCTGAGCATACCATTGTGGAAATCGTTTTCCTGTTCGTTCCTGTGCGTGAATTACCCACGGCTTCAGCCGTGGGTAATTCACGTATATGGATGTTATTTCCCTTGAGCTGCGCTCTACTGCGTCTCTTGTATCGCGCACCTGCCGGCTCCTGTCCGGTGGGCTGAAAGCAGGCGGCACATATGTTATTGCTTGCATGTGCTATTTATGGCAGTTTATGAATTTAAATGTATGCCTCAAAAGCGCATGCGCAAAGCGCTGGAAAAACCCGACCGGAAAGCCGCTTGCACAAAGCCGCTTGCGAATTGTTTATTTACCAAGGCTGCGCAAATATTGCCATGGCGCTTTTCTCAAGCCTGCAAAAGTATTCCCTTGAATGTGGCTACTCTCCGGCAGGGGACCAGCCGCAGGCAATTGAAAAGCTCGTGCAGGGAGTGCAAAGAGGTGAATTGCAGACGCTGCTTGGGGTTACGGGTTCCGGGAAAACCTTCACTATTGCAAACGTGCTTGAGAAAACAGGCAAGACCGCGCTTGTCATCTCGCACAACAAGACGCTGGCTGCGCAGCTGTATTATGAGTTCCAGAATTTTTTCCCAAAAAACAAGGTCGGGTATTTTGTTTCCTTTTACGACTATTACCAGCCCGAAAGCTACATACCGCAGACTGACACCTACATAGAAAAGGACGCGCAGGCAAATGAGAAGATTGAGAAAATGCGCCTTGCTGCAACCGCAAACCTCTTTACGCCGGGTCCAAGCGTGATAGTTTCCACCGTTTCCTGCATCTACGGGCTTGGCTCGCCGCAGGAGTGGCAGGGCATGTCGGCTGTTTTTGAAAAGGGAAGCGTTGTGCCCCGCTCATCTTTGCTTGCAAAGCTCATTTCAATGCAATACGAGCGCAATGATGTTGAGCTCAAAAGCGGCACGTTTAGGGCAAGGGGGGACACGGTGGAAGTGGTGCCGGGCTATACTGACGAGGTAGTGCGCATATCCCTTGACGGGGACACCATTGAAAAAATAACCGTGTGCGAGCCCGTCTCAATGGATGCAAAAGTGAGCGTGCAAAGCATCCGCATATTCCCTGCGCGCCATTACATGGTGCCCGAGGGCGAAAAGCAAAAGGCGCTGCGCAACATACGTGTTGAGCTGGAAGGGCGGCTTTTGGAGCTTGGGGACCTTGAGGCGCACCGGCTTAAGACACGGACGAATTACGACCTTGAGCTTATAGAGGAGCTTGGGTACTGCAACGGAATAGAGAACTATTCCATGCATTTTGACGGAAGAAGCCCGGGGCAGCCGCCCTATACGCTCATGGACTTTTTGCCCAAGGATGCGCTCATTGTAATTGACGAGTCGCACGTAACCCTGCCACAATTGCATGGGATGTACAAGGGCGATTACACAAGGAAAAAGTCCCTTGTGGAATACGGCTTTCGCCTCCCGTGCGCATTTGACAACCGCCCGCTGAAATTTGAGGAGTTTGAAAAATATCTTAAAAATGCGATTTTTGTTTCTGCTACGCCGGCAGAATATGAAAGGGCAAAAAGCGCGCACATAGTTGAGCAGCTTGTGCGCCCCACGGGCCTTGTGGACCCTCAAATAGAGGTGCGCAAAACGCATGGGCAAATGGAAAACCTCATAGGGGAGGTGAGGGCAAGGGCACAGAAAAACGAGCGCACCCTGATAACGACCATTACAAAAAGGATGGCTGAGGACCTTACGGATTATCTTGCGTCGCACGGGGTAAATGTGCGCTACTTGCATTCCGAAGTGGAAACTTTGCAGCGCACTGAAATAATACGCCAGCTTAGATTGGGGGAGTTTGACTGCCTTGTGGGGATAAATTTGCTGCGCGAGGGGCTTGACATACCCGAAGTTTCCCTTGTTGCGATTCTGGATGCCGACAAGGAAGGGTTTTTGAGGACGGATATTTCCCTTATACAAACATCCGGCAGGGCTGCGCGCAATGCCGGCGGCTTTGTGATAATGTATGCGGACAGGATTACGGGCGCAATGCAAAAGGCGATTGAAGAGACCGGAAGAAGAAGGGCAGTGCAGGTTGAATACAACAGGGAACACGGGATTGTGCCGCGCACAATACAAAAGGCAATTGCGCCAAAAAGCGTGGAGCTGAAAGTTGGAAAGCACCTCTCAAAGCCGGAATTGAACAGGCTTGCAATAGAGCTTGAGGCAAAAATGAAATCCGCTGCCGAGGAGCTGGACTTTGAAGAGGCGATAAAGGCGCGCGAGGGGCTTGCGCAGATAAACGGGATGCTGGAGGAAAAGGAGGAAGGCAGGAAGCACAAAAAAGCAAAATAATGAAAGGAATTATAAATGTCGGCGCAAAGTGCTTTTCATATGGCAAAAAAACCCGCCAAAAAGCCGGCCGGCAGCAAATATGCGGGCGCTGCAAAAAGTCGGGCTATTGGGCACGCGCCCAAAAACAAGGGCAAGAGCTGGGGAAAAAAGCCGCTTAAAAGCGGGTATAAGCGCCTTGGGATGCTCGTTGCGCTTGCAATGGCTGTTTCGCTTCTTGAGGTTGCGCTTATTTTTGCGCGCATCCTGCCCCCTATTGCTTCGTATTCGTGGGGCAACGTGCTTTTCATGCTTGCAAGGATAGGCATTGTAGTTTACACAGGAGTTGCATTTGCAAAGCCGGACTTGAGGGTCTCATTCATAAACGGTGCGACGGTTTCCTTTGCAGCCTCCTTTGCGATGTGCGTTGGCGCAATAGTCGGATTTTTGCATGTGCACAAGCCCGTGCTTGGAATTGTTATATGGGACAGCGGTTTCCTGCAAATCCTTATTGTGATTATAATGGCAGCCAACACGCTGATAGGGACGCTTATTGCAGGGATTGCCGGATGGGTTGCAAGAAAGGCAGGGATTGTTAAGTAGGAATTGGCGGCTTTATGGGGTTTATTGCTGCTGCGCATTTTCAGCAGCGCGGCGCACGCGCTCCATTACCGCCCGCCCTGCGCCCTTTTCCTCTATTTCGCAAAAATATATGCGCCCGTATTTTTTCTCTGAGTCGCGCAGCGCCTCAAAAAGCCGGTGCGCGGCATCCTGCCCGTCGCGAAAATGCAAAAAATACTGGAATTGGCCTGCAAGCTGCGCAACTATTTCCTTTGGGAAGTTCGGCCCGAAAAAAAGCGCGCGGCTTTCCCCCGGCTTAAGGCCAGATGCAAAAGTGCGAAAGTCCTTTTCTTTCACGATTATTACGGGCACCGAGGGTGCATAGTGGCGGTACTTTGTGCCCGGGGAAAGCGCCGGCGACTGCTCCCCGTGCACGCCCCTTGCGATTTTCACGCCCGCAAGCAGTTTTTGCAGCTTTTCAAACGGGAAGCCCCCTAGGCGAAGCACTAAAGGCGTGCCCGCAAGGGACACCACTGTTGATTCAACCCCTATTTTCGCGCGCCCGCCGTCAAGTATGAGCTGCACTTTTTCCCCGAAATCCTCAAGCACGTGCGCCGCGCTTGTGGGGGAGGGGCGGCCTGAAACGTTTGCGCTTGGGGCTGCGATTGGAACGCCCGCCCTCCTTATGAGCGCAAGCGCGGTTTTCTCGGCGGGCATGCGCACCGCAACAGTCCCAAGCCCGCCGCTCACAATGGAGGGTATTGCGCTTTTTTTCTCAAATATTATCGTAAGTGGGCCAGGCCAGCATTTTTTTGCAAGCAGAAGGGATTTGGGGCTCGTGTGCGCAATTTTTTGCAGCATGCGCAGGGAGCAGATATGCACTATGAGGGGATTGTCCGCAGGGCGGCCCTTCAGGGAGAAGATTTTTTCAACCGCCTTTGCATCAAGGGCGTTTGCGCCAAGCCCGTAAACTGTTTCCGTGGGGAAAGCGACCACTTCGCCCTCCAGTATCAGCCTTGCTGCCAGGCTTATGGACGCGCTGCTGGGCTTCATGACAGCTGTTGTGTTTTCTTGGGCGCCTTTTGCTTTCATGGGCATATTTTGAGGGTTAATTATTTATCCTATTGCCCCGGATGCCCATGGGATGCCAGTGGGTTTTTATTGCCCGCTTCCCATAAGGATGTGTTATTTTTGGCGGTTTTATGCGCACGGATATAGAAAGGCTGAATGCTGCGGGGCTGCGCCTTGCAAGCGACGCGCACCAGCTTCTTGAAGGCAGGGCGGATGCAAAGGAGATAGTGGACAGGCTGCTTGGCGCAAACCTTGTTTTTGTTTCAAAAGAGGACGTTGAAAAGGAGATGGCGCAGCAAAGCAAGATTCCAATGCCGGTTGAGGTGGCAAGGGAGCCGTCTTTTAAGCCGGCTGCAAAAGACCTGCAGCCGCACGTCAAGGTGGTGCAGGACGAGGACGTGAGCGGAAAATCCCGCTGCAGGGGCACAATGGACGATTTTGTTTCGTATTTTCGCAACCGATTTGAGCGCATGCGCAGCCTTCTTCGCACCCGCACAACAACAAACCCGTTTGTGAAAACAACGAACCTTAAGCGCAATCTCTTCCAAAAGGGCGTGCTTGTTGCAATGGTGATTGAAAAGCGCATCACAAAAAAAGGCGACATGGTGATAGAGGTTGAGGATGACGAGGGGCAGGCGCTTGTTTTTGTGAGCGCAAAGGAAAAATGCTTCAAGGATGCAAAAGGGCTCCTTAACGACGACGTTGTCGCGTTTGAGGGGAAAATAACCGAAACCTTCCTTATTGCGGAGGGCATAATGTGGCCTGACCTGCCTGTCCTGAAGGAACGAAGCTATGCGAAAAACGACGTTGCAATAGTGTATTTGTCGGATTTGCACATAGGAAGCAAGTTTTTCCTTGAAAAGGAATTCCTCAGGTTTGTTTCATGGCTTAAGGGAAACGAGGGCAATGAGCAGCTTGCGGGCAAGGTGAAATACATTGAGATAGCCGGGGACATTGTGGACGGGATAGGAGTGTACCCATCGCAGGAAAAAGAGCTTGTTGTTCGCGACATATTCAAGCAGTATGACATGTTCGCAAGGCTCATGGAAGAGATACCGGATTATATCACCATAATTGCGTCGCCGGGAAACCACGACGCGGTAAGAAGGGCTGAGCCGCAGCCGCAGCTTCCTTCCGACATACTAAAGGAATCGCGCGTGCTTTCGGTTGGCAGCCCCTCACGCCTTGACATAGAGGGCATGAGGCACCTTGTCTACCATGGGACGTCCCTTGATTCCATAATTTCAGGCATTTGTGGCCTGTCGTATTCAAAGCCCGAAGAGCCCATGCTTGAGCTGCTCAAAAGAAGGCACCTTTCCCCGGTATATGGAAGCAACCCGATAGTGCCTGAAGGAAGGGATTATATGGTGATAAACGACGAGCCGGACGTTGTGCACATGGGGCACATACACAAGAACGGCTCAATGCTTTACCGCGGCACATTGCTGCTGAACTCCGGCACGTTTCAGGCGCGCACTGAGTTCCAGATAAGGATGGGGCACGTCCCCTCTCCGTGCATTGTGCCAATACTTGAGGCGCAAAGCGGAAAGCTCACGCACATTTCATTCAAGGCGGAGGAAAGCAAATAAGCGGATGAAAATATGGAAAACGGGGCGTTGGGCGGGTATTTTGAGCAGCTCAAAAAAGAAAGCGAGCGCGCATATAAGATAGCCGAGGCTGCGCGCGGGAAAATGCTTGACCCCCAGCCGTTCGTGGAGATAATACCAACAAAGGACGTTGCCGAGCGGGTGGAGGGAATTGTGGGGCCAAAGGGGATAGGCGCGCTCATAAAAAAGCTTGAAAGCGAGGGCAAGGCGCGCGACATAGTTGCAAACGAGATAGTGAAAAAAATAATCACGCGTGAATTTGACTGCAAAATAGAGGATAGGGCAAAGCTCATTGAACAGGCCGTGCGCACCGGGGTGGGGATAGTAACAGAGGGCGTGCTTGTGGCGCCCACCGAAGGCATAGAAAAGGTTGAGATAAACCAGAACCCAGACGGCAGCGACTACGTATCAATATTTTTCGCAGGGCCCATACGCTCCGCAGGGGGCACTGTGGCTGCGCTTGCGGTGGTGTTTGCGGACGTTGCGCGCGTGCATTTTGGCATAGGCAACTACCGCCCCACCGACACCGAATGCGAGAGGTACCTTGAGGAGATAATACTTTACGACGCAAGGAAGGCGAGGCTGCAATACAAGCCCACCGACACCGAGGTAAAATACCTTGTAAAGAACTGCCCCGTGTGCGTGGACGGCGCGCCAACAGAAGAGTTTGAGGTGTCCGCGTATAGGGATTTGCCGCGCATAAAGAGCAATTTCGTTAGGGGCGGGATAGGGCTTGTGCTGTGCGAGGGCATTGCACAAAAGGCAGCAAAAGTGCTCAAATACACGAAAAAAATATCCCTTGACTGGACGTGGCTTGAGCCGCTTGTAAAGGTGGGCAAAAAAGAGGGGGCGGGCGGCTTTGAGCTTAAGCCAAACGACAAATACCTTGACGACATTGTGGCAGGCAGGCCGATTTTTTCGTATCCAATGAGGCCGGGCGGCTTTAGGCTGCGATATGGAAGGTGCCGCAACAGCGGCATAATGGGAAAGGGGGTGCACCCTGCAACAATGCACATATTGGACGATTTTCTTGCAATAGGGACGCAGATGAAAGTTGAGCGGCCGGGAAAAGGCTGCGTTGTCGCCCCGTGCACAAGCATACTTGGGCCGGTTGTGAAGCTTAAGGACGGCTCTGTTGTGGATGTGCAAAGCTCATCCCTTGCGCAGCAGCTTGCCCCGCAGGTGGAGGAGATACTTTTCATTGGGGATTTGCTTGTTTCTTACGGGGATTTTTCAAAGGCAAACCACCCGCTCGTGCCGGGCGCATGGTGCGAGGAGTGGTTTGAAAAAATCGCAAAAAGCAAGGGGCTTGTGCCCAAAAAGGGCATGAGCGCCGGGGAGGCAATAAAATTCTCCCGAAGCAGCGGCATTCCCCTGCACCCCAGATACACTTTCTTCTGGCACGACATAAAGGCGGCACAGCTGCGCGAACTTGCGCAGTGGATGTGCAACGCAAAATTGCACGCTGGCATACTGAAGCTGGATTATGCAACTGTTGAGCATTCGCCCGCAAAAAGGGTGCTTGAGCTTTTGTGCGTGCCGCACGGGATAGAAAAGGGCAACATAAGGATAGAGGGGGAGGCCGCGTTTGCGCTGTTGAAGTGCATAGGGATACTTGTTGATGCGCGCCTCACAATGGAAAAATTTGATGCGGTTTTTGACGCGCAAAAAAGCACGCTTGAGAATTTGAGGGCATTAAGCGGAATTGAAGTAATGCCAAAGGCGCCAACCTACGTTGGAAGCAGGATGGCAAGGCCTGAGAAAGCAAAGGAAAGGGCAATGAAACCGCCCGTGCACTCGCTTTTCCCGGTCGGGATGGCTGAAAAAAACAGGAGCATAACAAGGCTTTATGGAAAAATGAAGGGCCAGCAAAAAAGCGAGGGAAGCGGCATTGAGGTGGAAATTTCAAGGATGAGGTGCCGCTCATGCAGCAAGATAATATTTTCAAGCAAGTGCGGCTGCGGGGGGATTGCGCAACAGGCTCATTATTGCTTCCGCTGCGCAAAAGAGGTGAATTTTGAAACATGCCCCTCGTGCAAGGGCGCAGCAAAGCAGTTTGACAAGCGCAGCATTGATTTGGTTGGCGCGTTTGACGAGGCAAGAACAAAGTGCGGCGCGGATTTTTTGGCGGTTGAGGTAAAGGGGGTGAGGGGGCTCACAAGCGTTTCAAAGATGCCTGAGAACCTGCAAAAAGGGATTTTGCGCGCAAAGCACGGCATTACTATGTTCCGCGACGGCACGTGCCGCTTTGATTCCACAAACATGCCCCTGACTCATTTTAGGCCAAGGGAGATAGGCGTTGGGGTGGAAAAGCTGCGCCATCTTGGGTATTTGGCGGACGTTTTCGGGAAGCCCCTTGAAAAGGATGAGCAGGTGCTGGAGCTTAAATGCCAAGACGTATTGATTGCGCAAAGGGGCGCGGAATTTTTCCTTAAAGTCGGCGCGTTTGTTGATGAGCTTCTTGTGTGCACGTACGGGCTAAGGCCGTATTACAATTTCAAAACAAAAGACGATTTGGTTGGGCAGGCGGTGATAGGGCTTTCCCCGCACACTTCCGCAGGCGTGCTCTCGCGCATTATAGGCTTCACAAAGGCGCGCGTGGGATATGCGCACCCGTATTTCCATTGCGCAAAAAGGAGGAACACCGACGGAGACGAGGATTCGCTCATACTCATGATGGATGCGTTGCTGAATTTTTCAAAAAAATACCTTCCCGCGGGCAACGGCGGCACAATGGACGCGCCCCTTGTGCTCACATTGCAAATAGACCCTTCGGAAATAGACGACGAGGCGCACGTGATGGAGATATGCGACTCCTACGGGCTGGAGTTCTACGAGGCTGCAAGCAGGTATGCAAGCACTTCGGAAGTGAAAATAAAAAGGGTAAAGGACGTGCTTGGCACCGGCGCGCAGTATTCGGGAATGATGTTCACGCACGATACTGACGACATAAACGAGGGGCCGCCGATAACCGCATACGTGCAGTTCACGGACATGGGGGAAAAGGTGGCTGCGCAGCTTGAGCTTGAAAACGCGCTTCGGTGCGTGGATGCAAAGGACGTTGCGGAAAGGATACTTCTCTCGCACTTTTTGCCGGACTTGTACGGGAACCTGCGCTCATTTTCGCGCCAGGTATTCCGCTGCGTGGGGTGCAATGCAAAATACCGCCGCGTGCCCCTTGTGGGCAAATGCACAAAATGCGGGGGCAAGCTGCTTCTCACGATAAACAAGGGCGGCATAAAAAAATACCTTGAAATGTCAATGGGGCTTGTTGAGAAATACTCGCTGCCTGACTACCTCCGCCAGAGGCTGCTGCTGCTGCAAAAGGACATAGACTCGGTTTTTGAGGACGAGCAGCAGAAGCAGGTGGGCTTGGGCGACTTCATGTAGGGGAATAGGCGTATTTTTAAACATGTCGTTTCAATACATAAATGATAGGTGATATGATGGCTACTTTAAACAACTACCGCCTTGATGGCTATAGCAATTTTGTGCTGGAATTCGTTTACAAAAATGACCTTGCAACTACAAAAAGCGATGCGCTGCGCATGGCAATAAGGAGATTTGCGGAATTCATAGGTGCTCCGAACGAAAACGAATATCTCCTAAAGGTTGCAGAGGAAAAAAAGGCGGCTGAGCTTGAAAGGGAATACAAGTTGGGCAAAGTGAAAACCATCCCGCTAAAGGAATTCCGCAAGGCGCATCCCGAATTCCAAAAATATGCGAAGGAATAAATGGCGATGTTTATGTGGGAACTCAAAGTAGCGGAAGAGTGGGAATACTGGTATTCCAAGCTTGATGGGAGCCTGCTGAGGATTGTTGAGAAACGGATTTGCAGGCTGGAACAGGAGGGGCACTCCTACGAGCATCTTGGAAGCGGGCTGCAGTTTTTCAAAGACCAGTTCAACGGGCAGTATAGAATATGCTTCCGTGAAGAGCAGAAGAGCAAAACAAGAATATTGCATTTTGTGGGCGACCACAAAAATTACGAGCACTGGCTTGGAATGCGCGGTTAAGTGAACGGCCACGGGCTGAAAGCCTCTGTGGCTTCCGTTACGATGAGGCAAGTGCTTCAGGCGGCAAGCGTTTTGCCCAAGCAAAGCGGCGGGCAAGGCGCAACGCAGGATGGAAAAAAGGCGGTGCGCGTGGATTGCAAAATATTAAGAATATTGCATTCAAGAACGCACCATGAAGGCGTTATTGCTTGACGGCTGCGGGTTTTCCAATGAAACGGCGGCAAAGCTTGCAAAAAAAAGGGTGTGGGCGGATTTTGGGGCTCACGAGGCGGATTTGCTTTCGGCTTTTGGGATTTCGGCGGAAGAGAGGCGCAAGAACGAGCAAAGGCAGTATCCCCGCTACATTGAGCATGAAAAGTTCACCTCAATTGTTTTCTTTGAGGCGCAGCCCCATTCGGAAAAGAGGAGGAGGCTGCATATTTACCTTGGGAAGGGCTTTGTGGCGACTGTCGGGTGCGAAAGCGAAATGGATGGGTTTTACCAGAATTACGTGAAAGAAAAGGGCATAAGCAGGCCTTCCTTTGAGGATGTTGTTTTCTACGTGCTTTCAAGCGCGGCGTACAAGAACAGCGAGATAATACAGACTTTTGAGGATGGCACAAACAGGCTGGAGGATGAGGCGCACCGGGAGCAGGGAAGCAAAAACCTCGGGGCGATTTTCTCCCTTAAGAGAAAGCTCGTGCGCTTCAACAAGTTTTTCTGGAGGCAGCGCGAGCTTGTTTTTGAGCTCAAAAGCAATCAGGTAGCATTCTTCCAGCCGGATGCGGTTATGAAAAGCAAACTGGACGAGCTTTTCAATTCCATCCTCTTTGACATAAATTCCATTGAAACTTTGCGCGAAATACTTTCGGACACGCTGGATTTGCACCATACGCTGATTTCAAACCGCATAAACAACTCCATAAAGCGCCTTACGGTGATAACCGTCGTGCTTGCAATTGTTGCAACCGTGTCAGTGATACCAAACACGCTTGCAACAATATTCGGCATACCTTATTTCCCATGGAAAGCGGACGTGCCGGTGCTTGCATTCAACGGCGTTGACATTTACCCATGGGAGGCGATAATTTCGCTCATAGCCTTCTTTTCAATTGCTCCGGCAGTAATATTATTTTACTGGTGGAAAGGATATAGCAGAAACGAGCAGTAATGCAAGGGCTGCCTGCCATGCAAGGCGATTGCGGCGGTGTTTGGATGTACACAATGAAAATACCAGTAGAGCGCATAGCGGTGCTCATAGGGAAAAACGGGCAGATGAAGGAGTATATTGAGAAAAAACTCAAGGTGAAAATTGAAGTTGACGATGAGGGGGAAGTGACGCTTGAGGGCGAAAGCGTGGACGAGTTTTTTGGCAAAGACGTGATAAAGGCGATTGGAAGGGGTTTTGAGCCTTCCGTTGCGCTAAGGCTGCTTGATGACAATTATCTTTTGCGCATTGTGGATTTGCGCGACTACGTGAACAGGGAGTCAATGGCAAGGGTGAAGGGAAGGATTATAGGTGAAAAGGGAAAAACAAGGGAGATAATTGAGCAGGATGCGGAATGCTTTTTGAGCGTGTATGGGCACACGGTTGGAGTGATTGCAACCCTTGAGACAATGGAAATTGCATTAAGTGCCATTTTTAAGCTTATTGAAGGATTAAACCATTCAACAGTTTATGCATACCTTGAGAAAAACAGGCGACATCTTAAGGGCGAGCGCATGAAAAAGCAATGAGGTAGTACAATGCCTACGTCAACGGAAAAGATATTTAGCGAGTTTAAGGAGCATTCGGTAGCGGAATTTTTCAAAAAGAACAAGCAGATGCTCGGCTTTAGCGGCAAGACCCGCTCGCTCACAACAATAGTGCACGAATACGTTACCAATTCGCTGGATGCGTGCGAGGAAGCCGGAATGCTTGCGGACATAACCGTCAAAATAGACGAGATTGAAAAGGAAAAATACCGCGTTTCAATACAGGATAATGGGCCGGGCATTCCAAAAAAGCACATTGGAAAGGCGCTTGGGCAGATGCTTGCCGGCACAAAGTTCCACCGCTACATGCAGCAAAGGGGGCAGCAGGGCATAGGGGCTTCAGGCTGCACAATGTATGCGCAGATTACAACCGGCAAGCCAATAAAGGCGGTTTCCTTTTATGACAAGAAGAAAATCTCATGCGAGGTTGCCGTGGACCTGAAGACAAATTCCCCGCGCGTGGAGAACCTCATTGAGGAGGAGACGGACGGAAGCAAAAGCGGCATAATGGTGGAGGGGGAATTCGCGGACGTGAAATACGACAAAAGCTCCTTTGGGGTTTTTGAATACATAAAAAGGACGGCAATGGCAAATCCCCACGCGCAATTCACTCTTGTGGAGCCTGATGGGCAAAGCGTAACATTCCCCCGCAGCATAGGGGAAGTGCCAAAAAAGGCGCATGCGGTGCTGCCCCACCCCCTTGGGATTGCAACAAACGATTTGCTTGATTTGGCGCACCGCGACGGCGAGAACTCAAAGATAGGCACGTTTTTGCAAAACGGCTTTTCGCGCATAAGCGCCGCAAAGGTAAAGGAGCTCAAAGACATGCTCCCTGCGGTTGATTTTGAAAAGCCTCCAAAGGAGCTTGGCTGGGCGGATGCTGAGGCGCTCGTAAAGGCGTTCGCGCAGGTGAAATGGATTGCGCCCGAAACCGACTCTGTGATACCGATTGGCAGGGAGCAGATAGAAAAATCCCTTCAAAGCATACTTGCGCCGCAGTTTTTGGCGGTAACTGAGCGCCCCGTGAAAATATACAAGGGAGGGGTGCCTTTTGCTGTTGAGGTTGCGATTGCATATGGAGGGCATGCCGGCAGGCAGGTTGCAGAAAGGCACGCAGGAGACGTGATGCGCTTTGCAAACCGCGTCCCGCTTCTCTTTGACAGCTCAGGGTGCACAATAAGCGAGGCTGCAAAGGAAGTTGACTGGAAAAGGTATAACATAAAGAATTTTGAAGAGGAGCCGATAACGCTTTTCATAAACCTTGCAAGCGTATACGTCCCATACACAAGCGCTGGCAAGCAGGCAATCTCAAACGAGGAGGACGTGTTTGCGGAAATAAAATACGCGGTAATGGACGCGGCGCGCGATTTGCAGAGGTATTTGTCGGGCATCACGCGCGAGCGCGACCGCAAGGAGAGGAGAAAGGCGATATTGCGCTATGTTGGGCAGTTCTCAAAGGACGTTGTGGATCTTGCGGGGGAAGGAAAGGCCGCAGAGCTTGAGAAAAAGCTCGTTAACCTCATTGAAACAAAATATTCCAGCCAGATAGAGGAGGATGAGGGCGAAACTGGCGCGCCAAAGGAGAACGGGAATGCAAAGGAAGAGGAGGACATAGAAGAATAAGGTGAAACTTGGATAAGGTCAACCACCCACGCCTAAAGGCGTGGGCTTGTGATGCAGACTGGGTTGGCGATAACTGCCACGCCTTTACCCACGCTTGAAAGCGTGAGGCTTGGGGCGTGGGTGGTTGTGAAACTGGGATAAAGTAAAGCGTGGATAAAGTTAAACTGCTGGAAATCAGGGTGTAAAAATGGCTAAGCGCAGCGTGAACTCATCAAAGGACGCATTTGCAAAGCTTGAGGGCTTGGGCAAAGGCATGATAAATGAGATTAATTCCGGTGAAACCCCTACTTTTTCAGCGTCGCTTCGCAGCAAGGGCAATGTTTTCTACGATGAAAGCGTGGGATACATACGCCTTGGGGACAAAATGGAAGAGCGCAGGTTCGTAAATGTAGGCCAAGCGCGAAAGTTCATGCAGACGGTTGCGATTGCAAACAAGTGCAAGAAGTTCCTCTCGGAAGGCGCGCACACTTCCATAAGAGGCCTGTTTTACCAGCTCAAATTCACCCTTGGAGAAGACCTTGACGAGGAGCTTTTTTCAGAGCAGTCCGAAAGCAACCCCCTTGTTGAGGACCTTGAGGTGTCCCTTGAGCTTAAGCGCGAGGATTTGAATCTGAATACGGACAGAAAAGGGGTCGTTGCAGGCCCCCTTGTGCTAAAGGACAAGTTCGGCGGGGATGAGACTGAGATAGACTGCACAAAGCAGGGAAGGAGCGGCTGGATGATTCCTTCCGACGTTGACAATGGAATGGATTTTGTTAGTGTTGACGCGGATTATGTGCTAGTAGTTGAAAAGGACGCTATGTGGCAGAGGCTTAACGAGGACAAATTCTGGAGAAAGGAGAACTGCATTCTCATCACTCCAAAGGGGCAGTCCTCGCGCGGCTGCAGGCGGCTGATAAAGAGGCTTGCAAACAAGAAGCTGCCCGTATACGTATTCACAGACTGCGACGCATGGGGATGGTATATTTACTGGGCGATAAAGACAGGCAGCATGAACCTTGCATACCTTGCAAACGACATTGCAACGCCGGAGGCAAGATTTGTGGGCGTTACAATGCAGGACATAAAGGACTATGACTTTTTGGGCTCTCTCACAATACGCGCAAAGGACGTTGACATAAAGCGCGCGGAAGAGATGCTCGGGTATGAGTGGATTTCGCGCCACAAGGAATGGGTGGATGAGCTGAAAACAGTGCTTTCCACGAAAAAGAAAATTGAGCAGGACGCGCTGCAAGGGCCAAGGCTTTCTTTTGTAGGGGAATATTTGCGCGAGAAAATTTCCAAAAAGAAATTTTTGCCTTAATTCTGAGGCGGCAATGATTAATTGCCAGAAGGTTCTGGGCGGCTGGTGAATACGCCAAAGCCAAGTTCAATGGTTATCTGTTTTAATTCGCCCCACGAGTGCATTGACACGATGCCCAAGGCCGCTTTATTAAGCCTTTCATTGACTTTTCTAAGCTGCATTTCCTCTGCCTTTGTGGATATTGCCTGCCCTTGTTTCATGCCTTGCGCCTTTTTGAGCTTAATTGCGTCCTCCAGCACTGCGGCGCATATGAGGTCTTCATAAAAATAGGACAGCAGCCTATTCGTGGAGGTGAAAAGTTCAAGGGCTTTTCCATGGGGCGCATTGAATCTTGTGTCAATTTGCCCGGTGTAAAGGGAGCGGATGAAATCCTCTGCCCAAGGTTCAATCTGCGGCATAGGCTTATAGAAAAGGTCAGGGTCAGTGATGCCTGCTTTTTTGGCAATCTCTGCTGCGCGATTGTGGAAAAATTCCTCTTGCTCAAAATCAAGCCCCATGCGGACTTGTTTCAGCCAAACTTCAACTTGGTCGGAATGTTTTTCGATGAGATTGCGGGCTGAACGCCTTTCTTGCATGCTGTTTTGGTAATTTACTATATGATCCACCAGTATTATGTTGCATAAGGTTGTGAGTGCAAGAAACTCTTTTCCCATGCGCGCAACTGGCTTGATTTTTATCTTGGGGTCGTTTATTTCGCCAGCCGCTATGCCGCGCTTTAGTATTGTTTCATCTCTTTCAGCCGCTTCGGCATTCTTTGGCTCAAGCTCTTTTATTTCAAGCACGGGGGTGCTTGCAAGGGCAGTGCTTATGTCGTTCGCGAAATATGCGGCTATCAGCGCAATTTCAGGCTTTATGGACAGTCGTTCTCCGGATCCGCCATGCTTGCCTTGGGCTTCCTCTTGCCCTCGGGCTGCGTGCCCGCCTAAAATCATTGAGATTGAACGCATTACTGTTTGGCGCACTGTAACGTAAAGCCCGTATGCCTCCGAGAATTTTTTCTCGCCGATTTCACGGATGAGGGGCGCGAAGTCCCACAATGCAAGCGCCACCCCGTCTTTGTCCCTTGGAGCGATTACGCGCCCTGCCAGCCAGCCGTCTCTTATGTGCTGCAGCGATATTTTTGGGCCACCATGAGCTTCAAGAGTGGATTGTATGCATTGTGCAGCACCGGTTTTCTGATCTTCGCTAAGATTGCCAAAAGCGGCAGTGCCAGTCAACGTAGCCAACGGAATTTGGCTGCCTGTTGGCATCCATTTATCTGCAGTGGCACGCAGCCCGTCCCACAATGCTGTTAAAAAATACGTGGAAAATGAGCCATCTTCCTGCCTGCTGAAAAGCACAGGGGCGGTTGAGGCATACCTGTTGCTTTGCACCAATACGCGTTCAACTTGTTCAATCGTTACGCCTGGAATGCCTTTTTTTTCAAAAAGCACTTCTTCACCTTTGGTTAGGGAAGAAACAGTTTTGCGCGCAAATTCTTCGCCCAGCCGCACATAAACGAGCGCTCCTTCGGTCAAAACGGATGTTCCAAAAATGGTTCTCACAAGATAGCTTTTTTGTTCGTTGATAGGCTGGCTGCCATGCACCCTGTTCTGCGCTTTATTATGAGGTTGCTGGTGGCGGCGCTGAGGAGGTTGTGCGTTCATGCAATGTTTATGCAAAAAAGAGTATATAATTGTTGTGGTAGTTGGTTAATTAGTGGCATAAAAACATAAGTTTTTATACTGTGGTTAATAAAAAATATATATGTTTAATCAGAAAAGCACAAGCACTGGTTGCGGCCCAAGCGCGCGGATGTCGGGGGGTGTTGGACAGCCGGACGGGTTGCGCGAGCCTTTGATGGGGGGAAACAGCCATGCACAATTGCGCTCTAGGATATTTGAAATTTTAAGGCTTGATGAATCCATTAAGCACGCGCTTAGCATCCCTCTTATTGATAACTGCGGCGGTGGATATGAACATGGAGGGAAAAGGATGGAATGGCGCTCAAGGCAGCAGGCAGTGCGCATGTATGGAAACAAACTCAGGGAGATTATAAGCCTCGCTAGCCTGCTGCATGTGGGGCTTATTGAAGCCATGGAAACCAGCGTTGGACATAAAGAACAGGAAATTGAAAGGCTGAAAGACGCTATCCAAAGTTTAAGAAAGGCAAGCTACGTGATAGAAACAGGATTCCTTGATTTTATTCCGGATGAAAACAAAGCAGGCAAACGTGATTGGGCATCGGAAGAGCAAAGGGCGTTTGTGCTTGCCACGGTTGCGATGTCAAAGGAATTCGAGCTGGAGGCTGCAAAAGAAATATTGGGTTTCTATACGTTGGTATACGAAAACGTTGCGAAGCTGGCGCAAAAGGCAGGCTCATTCAATGAGTTGCTGCACCTTGTACACAGGTTCGTAACGGAAAGCCTTCCAATGATGGCTGGCAAGAGCCTGTGGAAATGCATTGACGGAAAAGGCGGAGCTTTCTCCATGGGGGTTGAAACTGCGGAATTCCGGGAAACGCTTCTTGAGATATCAAATATAACTGCCAGTTTTTATGATGGGGAAATAACGGGCGGAGCGGTGTGGGGGATAGAAAGCACTGACATGGGCAACCCTGCTCTTACAATCCAGGTGCGCGATGTCGGGCATGCGCTTTCAATAATAATCACGAAACAGCCTGATGGGGGTTTCTTTGTCAACTACACCATACCAAAACCCTATGAAAGAAGACACGTGGAAGATTTGGAAGGCTTTGAGCATTACGAGGATGTTCTGGCTGCCGGGGCGTTCATGGTTGCGCCAAATGAAAGCCTTGCGCAAAGAATGGCTGGATTTGTTGCAAAGGTTCCTGCGCTGGGTTAGGCAGCTTAATCCAGCTTTTCCACCAATTTGCAGCACGCGCATATTTTGGAGTTGGTGGGCTCGCCGCATTTTTCGCAGTATTTGAGCCGCTCTTTGGGAGGAGGCGGCTTTGCGATTTTCTTTATTTCAAGGAAGCTGTTTAGGATGCGGAACTTTGTGCCGGGGTATTTTTCCTCCATTTCGTTCAGCTGTGCACGCACTGTCTGGCGCATTGCAGTATAAGCATAAGGGCATTCTTGGAATTTTATAGGTATTCCCTTCAGGATTGCGTAAAGCCCTATTTCCCGCTCGGGTATGCGCATGAGCGGCTTTATGCGCGGCACAAACCCTTCGTCCTCTATTATGCCGGCTACCCCTCCAAAGCGCAGCAGGCGCATGGGCTCGTTGCGCATTATGTTCATAAGAACGGTTTGGGAAACATCATCCAAATTGTGCCCGATTGCAAGCTTTTGCACCCCAAGCTCTTTGCACGCCTTGTTGAGGAGGTGGCGGCGGAACACGCCGCAATACGAGCATGCTGCTTCTTGGGGCTTGCCTTTCATTACGGAATCCATTGAATATCCATACACGCTTGCAAACGAATACGTTTTGTGCATAATCCCGAGTTTTTTTGCCTCTTGGCGCGCAATTTTGACTGTTGGAGGGCGGTATCCCTTTATCCCTTCATCAATAGTGATTGCAACAAGGCGCAGCGGAAGGCTTTTTGAAAGGGAGTGCATGAGATGCAAAAGAACGCTGCTGTCCTTGCCCCCTGAAAGCCCGATGCCCACAAGCTCGCCTTTTTTCAGCATGGAAAACTCGCGCACGGTGCGGCGGAAGCGCTTTTCAACGTATTCGCAAAAATGCTTTTTGCACATGCAACTGTTCGCATACGCAAGCGTAACAACCGCCTCGCTTTTGCAAAAAGAACAAAAAATGCCGCCATCCATTGAAATTTACCCGCCGAATACTATTGTGATTACGTCCACTTTATCCTTTGCGCCTATTTTGCGCCCGTCCGCAGCAGGCTTGCCGTTCACTTTCACTATGCACTCCTCGCGCGAAAGCGAAAGTTTTTTCACAAGCTGCGCGCACGTGATGCCGCTTGTCATTTTCCTTTTCTTGCCGTTTACCATAAGGGCCATAAAACCACCAGGCGCAAAAATGTGCAAGTAACTTTATAAAAAGCCGATTGTAAAAAACGCACATGGATGCAAAGGCTGCATTTTTCATAAAGGCTGCATTTTTCATTCTTGCGCTTGCAGGCATTGCACTTGCGCAAGCAGAGGGGGAGCTTGTGCCAAACCTTGTGCAAAGCGCCCTTGTTGCAATTGAGCAGTCAGGAAATGTGCGCTCATACGGGGGCAGCATGCTGGATTTGGAGGTAAACGTGAGCATCCCATTAAGCAGCGAAAGCCAGCAAACGGAAATACTGGAAACAGGGAGCGGCGGCACATATTCAATTGCAACAAGCAGCGAAGGCAGTTCATATATGATAATTGATGCGCACAGGCCCATAGGCACGCTTTTTTCCTATGAGATAACCTCAAGGGTTCAAACGCAGGCAGGCAGCGTGGAATCGCTTCCGATGTCTTTTGCAATACCTGCAAACGCGTCCGGATACCTGCAAAGCAGCGAAAAAACGCAGAGCGCAAGCCCGCAGATAAGGGCGCAAGCGCTGCAAATAACCGCAAACTCAACATCCGCCTTTGAAAAGGCTGCCAAATTGGCCGCATGGGTGAACCATTATGTTGAATACGACGCTTCCTATGTCGGGCAGAAAAAAGACGCCCTTAGCGTGCTTTCGGAGAAAAGGGGCGTGTGCGCGGAGTATGCCACATTGTTTGTTGCGCTTGCGCGCGCAAGCGGCATTCCTGCGCGTTACGTCGGAGGGTACGTGTATTCAGGGGCGCTTGAGGGATGGGCAGGGCATTTGTGGGCAGAGGCTTACATTGGCAAATGGGTGCAGTTTGACCCGACATGGCTGCAAGGCGGCAACGTTGATGCGCTGCACGTGGTTACTTTCCGCTCATCCCAAGTGCAGGGAGGCGTGAGTGCGGGTGCGACCGTGTATTCACAATCCACGGAGATAGAAGTGGTGAGCAACGACCAAAGCGGCTCAATGATGAGCGGGGCGCAACTGCAAAACATGCAAAGCGCTCCTGCGCGCGAAGATTATTCGTTCTTTGCAGCGCACCCAAGCATGGGAGAAAACGACAGGACGCTGCTTGTGCTTGGGATTAATGCAAGCGATTACAGCATAATGCCAATTGAAATAGCACCATGCAGCGGCCAAGATGTGATTTCAGTCGGGGATACTTACAGGGATTTGATAGTGCAGCCCGGGCAGCACTATCTTGTATGGGAAGTGCAAACAGGGGACGTTGAACCCAACATGATTTATACGTGCCCGATTCTGGTTTCTTCCCCTTACCTTGAAAGCAAAAGCGTGCAGGTGCGCATTTCAAGCTCGGAAAAGAAAAAAAGAGAGCTTGGGATAACGCTTCAAAAACAGCGGGTGCAGTTTGGGCAGGCGCAGGAGGTGTATGTGCAAACACCCCTTGCGGCTGAAAGCGTTGTGCACCTTGTTACGCCCGAAGGAGTCCTATCTGAAAATGCAACTGGCGGGTATGCGGCATTTGAATACGTGCCAACGCGGCTTGGGCAAAATGAAATTTACGCATTCAGCAACAGCGGGGTGGCGGATGCGGCTTTTGACGTTGTGCAGCAAGAGGGGGAAATTTCAATTGATGCCCGGTTCCCGCAGCAAATATATCAGGGAGAAGAGGCGCAATTGCAAATATACATAAATACCGGCTTGCAGGCGCCCTCAGACGCGCTCGTGCATGCAAGGCTTGGAAACAAGGGCGCAAATGCGTCCGCGGTTGTGCAGGGCAATGCAACAGTGTTGATATCCATAATGGCGCAGCAGTATGGAAAAGTGCCCCTTGAAATAACGGTGCAAATCGGGGGGCAAACGCACACAAAAACTTATTTGCTTGACGTGATAAAAACCGCAGAAGGTGAGGGAAGCGGAGCAGGAACAATTATTGGAGAGGATGGCAGCGGCGCAAACGCCACAATTGGGGAAGGCGCAAGCGGGAGTGCCCAAGGCAACGCAACTGCAGTGGGCAGCAATGCAGGCAGGGAGGCGCAGCCTTTGTGCGCAACAACGGTTATATCCATGAGCGCCCTAATATTTGCAATTGGATTTTATCGGGGAAAATAAAATGAACATATTTTTCGTTGGAACAGGGGGAGGGAGGGTAAACCTAATAGCGCAGCTTCGCTCAACCGGGGGGTTTATGCTCAATGGGAGCCTGAAAGTTTATGTTGACCCAGGGCCCGGCGCGCTTTATGGAAGCAAGCAGCACAAAATAGACCTGTCAAAAATAGACATTCTCGTGGTAACGCACAACCACATAGACCATTACAACGATGCGGAAGTGCTCATGGAGGCAATGAGTGGGTATGCGCTGCAAAAGAAAGGGGTGCTTGTGGCAAGCAAAAGCGTTCTTGAGGGCGGGGGCAAATATGATTTGTCCATCTCACGCTACCATCAGGAAAAAATGCAGCAGGTAATAACGGGCGTTGCAGGGCAGCGCAACAGCGTTTTGTGCAACGGGAAAAGCGCGGCATTTTCCTTCACTCCTGTAAGGCACGATGATGAAACAGGCTTTGGGTTTGTGCTTTCAATGGACGGCCAAAAGATAGGCTACACAAGCGACGGGGAATATTTTGAGGGGCTGGGAGAGTATTTTAAGGGATGCGACTACTTAATAGTGAACAACCTTAAGGCAGAGGAGGACTGCATACCCGACCACATGGATTCGGGAGGTGCTATAAAGCTGCTTAAGGAGGCACAGCCAAAAACCGCGATAATATCGCATTTTGGGATGAAGCTCATAAGCAGCATGCCCGAACTTGAGGCGCAGAAAATTTCAGCCAAAAGCGGCGTGAAAACAATTGCGGCGCGCGACGGGATGGCTGTGGGCGGAGGAGAAGGCATGGAAAGCAAAAAATCCCTGCTTGATTATGTAAAGGACGAGGATGAGGTTTTCTGAAAGGGCAAATCGGGCAGATGAAATGGCGGTGCATTGGCATGATATGCGACAAATTCAACAAGAGTGTGGAAGCAAAGTGGCAGCAATACTGGGAAGAAAATTCAATTTACGCTTTTGACTGTGAGGATAAGAAGCGCCCGGTATACTCAATAGACACGCCACCGCCTTTCACAAGCGGGGACTTGCACATGGGGCACGTGCTCTCCTATTCCTATTTTGATTTTGTCGCACGCTACAAGCGCATGCGCGGCTTTAATGTATATTACCCTCAGGGGTGGGACTGCCAAGGCTTTCCAACAGAAGTGAAGGTGGAGCAAAAATATGGCAGGAAGCCGCCAGAGGAATTCCGAAAATTGTGCATTGAATGGACTGAAAGCTGCATTTTGAGGATGAAGCAGCAGATGCGCACAATGGGATTTTCCCCTGACTGGAAATACGAGTACAAGACAATGTCGGGCGATTACCACATGAGGGTGCAGCATTCTCTCATAAAGATGTTTGAGCAGGGGCTTGTGTATAATGCAGAGCACCCGGTATTCTGGTGCCCAAACTGCGCCTCCGCGCTTGCAAAAACCGACACGGACGAGATTGAGCGCGACACTTTCCTGAATTTCCTTGTTTTCAGCTGCGAGGGAGAAAGCCTGCAAATCGCAACAACGCGCCCGGAGTATTTGCATGCGTGCGTTGCTGTCCTCTTTAACCCCTCTGATGAGAGATACAAAAAATTTGAGGGGAAGATGATAAGCACGCCCCTAGGCAAAGAAGTGAAAATGCTTGCGGACAAGGACGTGGAAAAGGATTTTGGAACAGGGCTTATGATGCTGTGCACGTTTGGGGACAGGCAGGACGTCGTGGGAATGTACAGGCACAACCTCTCCCCAATACGCGCGATGGACAGCGCTGGAAGGCTTGCAAATGCCGGCGAGTTTGACGGGCTGAAAGCCGAAGAGGCGCGCAGGAAAATATTGGAGAGGCTGAAGGAAAAAGGGCTTCTTGCAAAGCAGGAGCGCCTTAAGCAGGCGGTAAAGGTGCATGACAGGTGCAAAAAGCCAATTGAGCTGCTCCTATCGCGCCAGTGGTTTGCAAAGATAAAGGGCAAATCAGGCGAGATAGTGGGCGCTGCAAAAAAAATGCGCTGGGTGCCGGGGTTCGCAATACAATACCTTGAGGACTGGGCAAATTTCGTGGAATGGGACTGGGTTATTTCCCGCCAGAGGGTGTTTGGAACGCCCCTTCCGTTTTGGACTTGCAAAAAGTGCGATATTGCATACCCCGCGCGCTACAATGAGCTGCCCGTGAACCCCTCTGCAATGGAAAAAAGGGAGTGCCCCAAGTGCAAAGGCTGGCTTGAGGGGGAAAAAAGCACGTGCGACTGCTGGGTGGACTCAAGCATAACGCCCCTTGTGATAGGCCGCTGGCCTGAGAATGGGGAATTTTTTGCAAAGGTTTATCCGTCCTCTTTGCGCCCCCAAGGAGTGGAAATTGTGCGCACTTGGGCGTTTTACACGATATATAGGTGCCTGATGCTTACTGGCAAGCCCTGCTTTAAGGAGCTTCTCCTTAACGGAAACGTGCTTGCGCCTGATGGGAAAAAGATGAGCAAGTCCCTTGGCAACATTGTTGCGCCTGACAAGCTTATTGAGGAGTATTCTGCCGATGCGGTAAGGCAGTGGGCTGCGCTTTCAGGCGCAATGGCAAAAGACAGGCCGTTCTCATATCAGGATATCGCGTATGCAAAGAGCTTCCTTACAAAGCTCCTTAACGCTTCAAAGCTTGTGGAAAAGTCAATTGAGGGGTATGAGCCTAATGAAGCGGACAGGCGGCATTTGCGCGAAACCGACAAATGGATTCTCTCGCGCACAAATGCAATTGTCGCGTCCGCAACCAAAAAATTTGAGGATTTTGAGTTCCATTTCCTTGTAAAGGAAGTGCAGGACTTTTTCTGGCACGAGTTTTGCGACTTTTACCTTGAGTATGCAAAGCACCGCATTTACCAGCCGGAAGTTTATGGCACTGAAAGCAAAAGGGCGGCGCAATACGCGCTTTGGCATTGCCTTCTTGCAATTGTGAAAGTGCTTGCGCCCATAACCCCGCACGCAAGCGAGGAGATATATCAGATGTTTGCGGGCAGGGGTGGCAATGGCGCAAAAAGCGTGCACCTTTCTCTCTGGCCGGATGCGGATGCCTCGCTTGAAAGCAAAAAAAGCGAGGAGATTTGCAAATGCCTCAATGATGCGATTGCAATAGTGCGCCAGCACAAGGCTGCAGGCAAGCTGCCCCTTAATGCGCAGCTTGAGTCCGTGCGCATAAGTGCGCATGTTTCCCTCCAAAGTGTTGTTGAGGAAATAAAGGCAACAGGAAAAATAGGGCAGGTACACCTTGAGGAAGGGGAATTCAAAGTGGTAGTCGCATGAAACAAAAAAAGAAAATAACAAAGGGCAGGGCAAAGCGTTCTGCCTTGAGGGCAAAACTGCCCCCTCCGCCAATACCGCCCCATGCAAGGATGGAGTTTGGGGAGGTGGGGCTTATGGGGGAAGCCGCAAGCCCGCATTTTTCCAGCCCGCCCGAAAGCGAGGGCAGCATAATGCTAAGGCAGGTTATGCAAAGGGGCCAGCCGCGTTGGAAAAACGTTGCAAAAGCTGCCGCTTTTTCCATTTTGTGCGGCATTGTTGCAGGCACAATTGCGTTTTATGCGCTCTTGGCGCTTGGGATTGCAGGCTTTTCCCTTTATGCGGGCGCATTCGTTGCTTTTGCAATAAGCACAGTGGTTGCATTCGGGGGCAGCGGCGCATGCTAAGCGGTTGCGCATGGGCGGCAAGCGCATGCAAAAAAAATTGGCGCACAATGGGGATTGCATGGGAAAAAAGATATTTTTCATAACGTCAAACGCGCATAAATTTTCCGAGGCACAAAAGCTTTTAAAGAAATGCGGCATAAGTATAAAACGCAAAAACCTCCATTTAGAGGAAGTGCGCGCGCAGGAATGCAGCGAAGTTGCAAAAGCCTGCGCCATTGAGGCATACAAAAGAATCCGCAAGCCGCTTTTTGTGGAAGATTCCGGGCTATTCATAAAAAGCCTTAACGGCTTTCCCGGCGTATATTCCGCAAGCGTGCTGCAAAAGATAGGGTTGCGCGGGATTCTTGCGCTTTTGAAAGGGAAAAGGCGCGATGCAGAGTTTATATGTGCAATCTGCTATGTGGACAATTCCAAGCTTGTCCAAATATGCAAAAGGTGCAAGGGGAAAATTTCCAAAATGCCTTCGGGGAGAAAGGGGTTCGGATACGACCCGATTTTTGTCCCGCAAGGAGGAAAGTTGACTTTTGCGCAGGATGAAAAAACAAAGGCGGAACTGTCCCATCGGACAGCCGCACTAAAAGCGCTTTGTGCGCGCTTGGCAAAAAGGTGAAGAGATGGCAAGGCTGCATTCAAAGAAAAAAGGGAAATCCGGCTCAAAAAGGCCGGCTGCAAAAATCTCCCCCGCATGGGTGGAATATTCCGCCCACGAGGTTGAGGAGATTGTGGCAAAGCTTGCAAAGGAAGGCAGCTCCCCAACGCAAATCGGGCTTGTTTTGCGCGACAGGTACGGAGTCCCGTCTGTTGCGAATCTCTGCTCAAAGTCAATAAGCAAGATGCTTGAGGAGCAAAAGCTGCTTCCGGCGTACCCCGACGACCTGATGAGCCTTATAAGGCGCGCGGTAAAGATGAGGGAGCACCTGAAAGGCAACAAGTCCGACAGGCAGAACACAGTGAAGCTTACGCACGTTGAGGCGAAAATAAACCGTCTGGTAAAATACTATCGTGACAGCGGAAGGCTTGCGCCGTACTGGAAATACGACCCTGCCGCAGCAGCGCTGCTGGTAAAGTAAAATCGGTGATTATATGGCTGAAAAAAAATCAAAAGTCATTGACAAATGGAAAATGAAAAGCTGGTATTCGGTGCTTGCGCCCGAGTATTTTGACAACAAGGAGATAGGGCAGGTGCTTGCAACCGACGAGGCGACCATTGCGAACCGCATAATACGCGTTGGCCTTGGGGAGCTTACTGGAAGCTTCAGCCCCGGCACAGCATACACTTCCGTGCGCTTTCGCATAATGGAGGTAAAGGGCAAAATTGCAAACGCCACGTACATCGGCCATGAGCTTATGCCCGGGTACATACGCACCCTTGTGCGCAGGCGCCGCTCCGTGATAAACGAAGTGGTGGATGTGCCTACAAAAGACGGGCACACAATGCGCGTGAAGCTCATTGCAATAACGGGCAACCGCGTTAGCGAAGCAGTGCGCCACGCGCTGCGAAGCGCGCTTCGCGCCGAAATAGCCGCAAACACAAAGGACATTGACCTTCGCACGCTAATTGGGGAAGTGCTCTTTGGAAGGTTTGCCTCGCGCATAGTGGGCAAGCTTAAAAAAATTGCGCCGGTGCGCAAAATTGAGGTTCGCAAGACCCAACTGATGGAAAAGTTTGCCTAGAATGGCATCTCCCATAAGGGGAACCGGGCATTCTCGGATGTCCCTTGAGCAAGCTTCGCTTGCGACCCTCTTGAACGTATGCGTTCCCTTGGTTGAGGGGTTTTTAACCCTGTGCAAAACACAATCGCTATGAGGTAATACGAATGATACCCGGCATGAACCCAAAAGATATGGCAAGAGTGATGAAGCAGATGGGCATCAAGAACGATGAGCTGCCCGCAAAGCGCGTTGTAATTGAGCTTGAGGATAAAAAACTCATTATAGAGCCTGCGCAGGTAATGCAGATTGAGATGCAAGGGCAGAAAACGTTCCAGATAATGGGAAATGTGAAAGAGGAAAGCTCATCTTCCCTTGAGGATGCAAAGCTTGTAATGGCGCAGGCAAGCTGCTCGCTTGAAGAGGCGCAAAACGCGCTTAAAGAGGCAAACGGAGACATTGCAGAGGCCATTTTGAAATTGCAGAAATAGGGCTGCCAAACAATAGGACGGCTATGCTGTTTGCCCGATATTAAAGCCAGTTTCATCAAAATCAATTAGCAGGTGTGAGTGGCACGCGTTACGCAGTTCAATTGAACTTCCAGAATAGGTGTGAAGATTAACCGTTTTTAACCCGTATTTTTTGATGAGGTTTATTGCAGGCACAAAATCGGCATCGCCAGACAGGAGTATTATGGTTTCTGCGTTTTTTGCCATTGCCTCTTCTATGGCATCCGCAACAAGCAGCACATCAATGCCTTTTTCTTTTGTAAGTCGGATGAGCTTGAGGTCAAGCAGGAAGTTTTTGAGCTTTGCTTTGCAGGTGTCCACAATGCCAATCCTGCTTGCGGATTCTTCTATTTGCTCGTTTGTGATATTGACGAGGTAGCGCAATTTCCTTGTTTTTATCGTTATTTTTGGATGGCTTTTCCTAAGCCGCTGGGGAAAACTCTGCTGCCGCGAATATCCGATTTGGTCTTTCTCGGAATTTTTAAGCGCGTCATAATAGTGGATTTTAACAAGCTCGTAGCGGTTTGAAAGCAATCCAAAAAGTTTCCCAAATTCCTCGGCATCAAAGGGAAGCCGCCCTTCATGCTTTAGGGAATGGTAAAAATTTGAGCCGTCTATCATGAGAATTGCAGAAGGAGGCATAGTATCACAAATATTAGCCCGTGTTTGCAGCAAGCCTAAGCCAGCCGCAACCACGGGGAAGCAATGCTAATTTTGGGGTAAGAGGGATTTATATTGGCTTCGGTAAAAAGCCACTGGAAAGTAGGTTTCACAACATGTTTACTGTTGCAGCGCCCGAATTATAGCAAGCCCCATAAATAATTCGGCTTGCAACTAGCAAACCCGCGTCGCATTTTGGAGCACTGCGTGTTGAATTACTATGCGGGTTTGCTATAACGAGACGAGAGATGCAACGAAGAAAGATATTTCAAAGCCCGCACCTGAAAAGTTAGTTATATAAACCTTTTTTCCTTAACAAGTAAGCCCGAAAGGGCGTGGGAGGTGGAGGAGGAGCCCCTCGGGGTGTACCGTCCTCACCTTCATATTTCTCTTTGGGATTGGTGGTTCAATGAATCTTTGGGATTATCAGTTTAGCAATGCGCCTAGCGCACAGGTGCCGCAAAAGCGGGTTCCTTTTAGGAAAATGCTCTGCATGGCACACGACATATTTAAAGGACAGGACAGCCTTGCGTTGCAAAAGCTATCTGAAAGCAGAAGCTACAAAAGCCAAAGGAGATGGGCAAGCTGCGTGCGCAGCTCAACCGCTGCGCGGGAGATGTTGTTGGCTGAACGCGTTACAAACGGCAGGGCAAGGAAGGACCTTGCGCAAAAAATCACTTCAGAAGATGATGCAAGGAAGATTGTTTCAGTGCTTGGGCAAAACGGCGTGCAGGACGATGGGATTGTTTCCTACCTGAAGGAAAAGTTCAAGTTGTAATCATCTTTTTATATTTAGCAGCAGATGTAGGTGGCATAGGAGGCTTTTGTATGCTGCTTACACCCGGACCAGTCGCAGTGCCGCAAGAGATAAGGGACGCGCAGGCAAAAGAGATGATATATCATCGCGGCCCTGAAATGAAGGAACTCCTCAAGGATGTTGCAACAAAGCTGAAGGCTGATTTTAATGCTGAGAATTTTTACATCGTAACAGGCTCAGGGACCGCAGGAATAGAAATGTGCGTTGCAAACTGCGTAAAGCCGCAGGAGAATGTGCTTGTGCTCTCAAACGGGACTTTCGGGGACAAGCTTGCAAATTGCGCTGAAATTTACGGGAAAGTGCAAAAAGTTTCGCAGCCCCTTGGAAAGGGCTGGAGCCTTGAGAGGGCAAAGGAGGCAATTGACAATAGCAATGCAACCGTGCTTGCAATGGTGTACAACGAGACAAGCACTGGAGTGCTAAACGATGCAAAGGGGATTTGCAATTACGCGAAAAAGAAGGGCATGCTCACAATAGTGGATGCGGTTTCTGCATGGGCTGCCGCTCCACTTGATTGCAGGGAATTTGGCATTGATGCCGTTGCAAGCGGCTCGCAAAAGGCAATAGGCTGCCCGCCCGGGCTTTCTTTTGTTGCAATGGGAAATGAGGCGGTTGAAAAGGCACAGTCGCATGCGGCGCGCACTTTTTACCTTGATGTGCGCAAATACAAGAAGGAAATGGAAACGTTCCAGACGCCCACAACGCCCGCTGTTTCGCTTTTGTATGCGGTGCAGGCTGCGCTTGGGGTTATAGAAAAAAAGGGAGGGTTTGCAGCCCACCGCAAAAGGCACGAGGAGGGGGCGGCATACTCAAGGGAATTTGTAAAAAGCCTTGAAAGGGAAGTGTTTGCGCAAAGTGGATTTTACTCCCCGACAATTACGGGGTTTATTCTTGAAAATGCGGATGAAGTGCGCAAAACCCTCAAGGAAAAATACGGGCTTGTTACTGCGCGGGACTTTGGGGAGCTTAGGGGAAGGTTTTTCCGCGTGTGCCACATAGGGCATTTCACAAAAGAGGAGCTGGATGTTGCTTTTGGCTATATAAGGGAAGTTCTGGGCAAATAAAGGTGGGAAAATGAAAATAGTGATAGCAGAGAACATGGACGGGGAAGTTGTTGCTGAGATAAGCAGGCTTGGGGAAGTAGTGTATAGGCCGCATGATTTGAACCTTGCGCTTGCGTCTGCGGACGTGCTGGTGGTGCGCTCCGCAACAAAAGTAACAGCTGAGCTTCTCAAAAATGCGCCAAAGCTGCGGATAGTCGCGCGGGGGGGCGTGGGGCTTGATACAATAGACACAAAGGAATGCGAGAGGAGAAAGATAACGGTTGTGAATACGCCCGGTGCCTCAAGCAACGCGGTTGCAGAGCTTGCGCTTGGGCTCATGTTTTCCCTTGCAAGGCAGTTGGCGCGCGCGGATTCGCTCATGCGCCAGAAAACGTGGGCAAAAAAAGAGCTTGCGGGAAGCGAGCTTGCAGGCAAAACCCTTGGGATAATAGGGTTTGGCAGGATTGGCTCGCTCGTGGGCAAAAAGGCGCATGCGCTTGGCATGAAGATAATATATTACAATGAAGTGGAGGCAAAAGCGGATTATGAAGCCCGCAGCGACACCCTTGAGAACGTGCTCAGGCAGTCGGAATTTGTAACATTGCACGTGCCTTCCACCCCTAGCACAAAGGGAATGCTCAATGCGCAAAGGCTCGCCCTTATGAAGGCGGGCGCATACCTCATAAATACCGCGCGCGGGGATATTATGGACGAGGAGGCGCTTTATGCGGCGCTTAAGGGCGGAAAGCTTGCGGGGGCGGCTCTTGACGTATATTCCACTGAGCCGTATTCCGGAAAACTCCTTGAGCTGCAAAACGTGGTTTTCACTCCTCACATAGGCGCAGGGACAAAGGAGGCGCAGCTTAGGATAGGCGGGGAGCTTGTGAAAAAGTTAAAAGAACTGCTTGCAAAATAGGCTTTGATAGCATGATTTCAATAAAACTTCTCAGGGAGCAGCCTGATGTGCTGCGCGCTGCGCTTGCAAAGCGCAATGCGGATGCCGCCGCCGTTGACAAGCTGCTTTCGCTGGATGCGGACTGGAGAGTAGTTAAGGCAAAGGCAGACACTTTCAAGGCGGAGCGCAATAAGCATTCAGTTGAGATATCAGAAGGTAAAAAGAAAGGGGAGGACGTTTCCCAGATAATAGCAAAAATGCAGGAGATTTCAGCGAAAATAAAGGGGCTTGACGAGCAGGTGGCGTTCCTTGATGAGCAGATGCAGGCGATGCTGCTTGTGCTGCCAAACATGCCCCATGAGAGCGTTCCGGTCGGGGAGGATGAGAGCGCCAACGTGCAGGTGAAAACGCACGCAGAGCCTGCTCAAATAAAAGAGCCGCTTGCGCACTATGAGATTGCGCAAAAGGCGGGCATTATTGATTTTGAAAGGGGCGCAAAAGTAGCGGGGCACAGGTTTGTTTTCCTTCGTGGAATTGCGGCAAGGATGGAGCGCGCGCTTGTATCCTTTATGATGGATGAGCACGTGAAAAAAGGGTACGCTGAAATATACCCCCCGCTTCTTGTTAACACAAAGGCAATGCTGGGAACAGGGCAGCTGCCGAAATTTGCCGAGGAGCTTTACAAGTGCGAAAAAGACGAGCTTTACCTGATACCGACTTCCGAGGTCCCCCTGACGAATTATTTTGCAGGGGAAATATTGCAAAAAGAAGAGCTGCCAGTGAAATTCTGCGCATATTCGCCCTGCTTTCGCAGGGAGGCGGGCGCATACCAAAAAGACATAAAGGGCATAATGCGCCAGCACCAGTTCAGCAAGGTTGAGCTTGTGAAATTCTGCGAGCCGCAAAATTCGTTTGATGAGCTTGAGAAAATGACGGAAGACGCGGAGCACATATTGGAGAAGCTTGGCTTGCCATACAGGAGGATGCTTCTTTGCAGCGGGGACATGGGGTTTGCGGCTGCAAAAACGTATGATATAGAGGTGTGGCTGCCCTCACAGGGAAAATACAGGGAAATTTCCTCATGCTCAAACTGCATGGACTTTCAGGCAAAAAGGGCGAACATACGCTACTGGGAAGGCGGAAAGCCGGAATTTTTGCACACGCTTAATGGCAGCGGGCTCGCGGTTGGAAGGACGATGATTGCGATACTTGAGAATTATCAGGATGAAAACGGCGTACGGATGCCCAAAGCCCTGCAAAAATATTTGGGAGAAGAAAGAATTGAATACCCTAAATAGGCAATTCTAAATGGATGCGCTTTTTCTAAATGGGCACTTTTCTAAATGGAACGCATTCTTTGCTCTTTTATCCTTTTCACGAATTCCTCCGCGTCTTCCTGAAGGAGCATGAAAGTTTCCTCGTCCGCAAAGTGCGCTATTTTTGCATCGTTTAGCCGCTCGCGCAAAAGCTTGAGCCCGTATTCCGAAGCTGAGAGCTTTTCATCGTGCCTTGAGCGTATGCTTTGCAGCTTTTCCTTTAAGTCCCCGCTGGAGAATGCTGTTTCAATGAAGACGTTTTTCCCGTATGCGCCAGCGCGCAAGTCCGAGGGGCTTAAGCCGTTTGAAAGCGTGCCTGAGATTTTTATTTTTATTATTGGAGAGCCGGGTGCGTTAGAGACAGGTGCGCCAATTGCATTTAATTCCGCTTCAATTGCGCCTTTTATTGCATGCGCATCCGCATTTTCCACAGTTATTTTGCGCAGGATGAATTTGCGCGAGCCTATTGGGACAAACTGCGCTTCTTTTTTTTCGGTATCGTAGAGCACAAAGCCCTTTTCTTCCTGCTCCTCCTCGCGCAGCTGCGTTACCACGGTGCTTCCGGGGATTATTATTGAATTGTTTTTCAAGAACGAGCGCTTGTGCAAATGCCCGCACACGTGCAAATCATACCCTGCTGGCAAATCCTCAAGGGAAAGCATCTCCTCCCCTGAAGGGATGAACTCTGAAAAAGACTGGTGAAGCATAAATACGTTGAATGCGCCCTGCAATGGGGCGCACTGCATATTTTCAAGGGCTGCCTTTGCCAAGTCGTCAGGAACGCCCCCTATGCCGCTTATTGCGGCTTTTTCGCCCCCCTTTTCAAAAACGAGCGTTTTATTGTGTGCATCCATGAGCAGCCCGGCCGCCTCCATAAGCTGGATGGGGTTTACAAGCTCGCGGGGACGGCGCTCATGCGTGCCGTGTATTGCAACTATCGGAGGCAATACTGCGGGCGCTTCTTTTTCCGCGCTTTGGGGCTTGCTGCCTATTGCAACCTGTTTTGCGCATGCTTTGCAGTTCATTATTTTCCCGGCTTCCACTAGTATTTGGGCAACCTGCGCGATTGTTTCGGGCTTTGGAACCCGCACGTCAAATATGTCCCCGGGAAGAAGAAGCAGGTCGCATTTTTTGGCAGCCTCAAGGATTGCCCTTTTGCCCTGTTCGTGCGCATCCTCTTCAAAGCGCGAAAACCCGAAATGCGTGTCTGAAACTATCCCTATTATCATCAAAGCACCGCCACAAGAATGCTGCAAAGCGCTGCCTGCGCCGAAGGCAAAGGCAGGTTTATAAGCAAAAACACGCTTATAATTGCATGGTTGACAAGCTTGTGTTTGCAGGGGTTCTTATTGCGGCGATTGTTGCGCTAGTGTATTTTCTTACAAGATAAGCCTCTTTTTGCCACAGATATTTGGCAAACATTTATAAAGGGGTTCATGGCATAATAAAAGAATCTTTTTAAAACTTTGTAACATTGGATAGCTTTTTTGCTTCAGTCCAAATGCTACAGAAAAATAGAGGGGTTTTTTATGGCAGACAAATGCCCAGAGTGCGGAAATAAAAAATTGACAAGGGACTATGAAAAGGGCGAGGTAGTGTGCTCAAACTGTGGCCTTATAGTCGCGGAGAACATGGAGGACAGCGGTCCTGAGTGGCGCGCATTTGACTCAGAACAGCGCGAAAAGCGCGCAAGAGGCGGCGCCCCAATAAAGCTCATGAGGCCAAACAAGGGGCTTGTTACTGAAATTGACCAATACAACCGTGACATACGCGGGGCAAAAATATCGCCCAAAAAGCAGGCGCAGCTTTACAGGATGCGCAAATGGCACAAAAGGGCGTCCATTGCGTCCTCAATGGAGCGCAACCTTGCAATTGCGCTTTCAGAGCTTGACAGGATTGCATCATACCTTGGATTGCCTGACTCCATAAGGGAGAGCGCTGCGCTTCTTTACCGCAAATGCATAAAGGCGGAGCTAATACGCGGAAGGCTCATTGAGAGCGTTGTGTCCGCGGTGATATATGCAACGTGCAGGATGCAGGGCATTCCGCGCACGCTGGATGAGATTTCACGCGTATCAGGGATTGAGAAAAAGGAAATCGGGCGCGCATACCGCTTTGTGCGCCGCGAGCTTGACATTGACGTGCCCCTCACAGACCCGGGGCAATACGTGCCCAAATTCACTGCGGCATTGAAGCTTTCAGGGCAGGTGCAGGAAAAGGCAATACAGCTCCTTAAGAAGGCAATAAGCAAGGGGCTTATCTCAGGCAGGGGGCCAACGGGCGTTGCTGCTGCGGCAGTGTACATTGCATCTGCGATATACGGCGAGAGGCGCACGCAAAAAGAGGTTGCGGACGTTGCAGGCGTTACAGAGGTAACGATACGCAACCGCTACCGCGAGCTCAAAAAAGAGCTTGGGCTAAAAGTTGCGCTCTAGAAAAAAAGGCGATGAAGTGCCAAGAAGTAAAAAGGAAACTGAAAAGCCTTCTCCGATGGAGCTGGCACAGTATTCAATGGCGCGAGCTAATACGCTTCTTTTGACGGGCAGTATTTTTGTTTTGGCTTTTGTGACAGCATTGCCTATGAAGGACGAATCGCCTGCTATTGTTTTTTTCTTAGCTGGGTTTTTGGCGGTTGGTTTGTTTTGCATTTTTATTGGGCTTAAACAGTTTTTTGCTGCGGACAAGATTTTTAGGAGCGAAATGAAAAGGAACAGTCTCATTGACGTAGTAATAGTTTTTGGGTCATGGTTAATCATAACAGTTATTGCGGTGCAAATTCTTTATTCACCATCGAATATCTTTGCATTGCTTGGCTGCCTCGTAGGCGCAGCACTAATCGTAGGAGCAAAAATAAGGGTAGACGGCAAAATAGATTGATGCTGCCTTTCGTGACTTCTATTTTTATTCCTTGCCAGTGAAACCACCTTATGGACTTCAATGCCATTGATGAGAAGTGGAATGCGCGCTGGCAGCAGGAGAAGGCGTTTGAGGCAAACCCCTCAAAGCAAAAAAAGTTTTTCCTTTCAGCAGCCTTTCCCTACCCTAATTCGCCCCAGCATATCGGGCATGGGAGGACTTATACTACAACGGACATTTATGCGCGCTATCTGAGGATGAGGGGGTTTAACGTGCTTTTCCCAATGGGCTTCCACGTTACGGGAACGCCCATTTTGGCAATGGCAAAGAGATTGGGGCAAAAGGACGAGGAGTATTTGCGCATTTTTGAGGAGATTTACGGCATAAGCAGGAAAACTTCCGCAACCCTTACAGAACCAAAGGCGCTTGTATCGTATTTTTCGCGCGAAATAGAGCATGGAATGAAAGAGATGGGATACTCGATAGATTGGAGAAGGAAATTCTATTCTTATGATGAGCACTTCAACAGGTTTGTTGAGTGGCAGTTCCGCAAGCTGAAAGAGGCGGGCTACATAAAGCAGGGAAGCCACCCTGTCCCGTGGTGCCCTTTGGACAACAACGCGGTCGGGGCGCATGACACAAGGGGGGACGTTGACCCGCAAATAGAGGAGGTTACTGCCGTTGCATTTGAGCTTGAGGAAGAGGGCGGGCTAATGCTTTGCTCAACATATAGGCCTGAAACGGTTTACGGGGTTACGAATTTATGGGTGAACCCAAACGCACTGTACGTGCAAATTGAGGCGGATGGAAAAAAATTCTGGGTTGCAAAGGAGGCTGTTGCGCCCCTTGCAGGGCAGCTGGGCATAAAGGTGCAAAAAACAGCGGATGCAAAAGAGCTTCTTGGAAAAAACGCAATAAACCCGCTCACAAATGCAAGGCTGCCAATTTTTGCTGCCGAATTTGTAAAGCCCAATGCGGGAACCGGGATTGTGATGGGCGTGCCTGCGCATGCGCCCCTTGACTATCTTGCCTTGCGGGATGCAAATCTTGAGGGAAAAGTAAAGCTCATACAGGTGCTAAAGGTAGAGGGGTTTGGGGAATTCCCTGCAAAGGAAATAGTGGAGAGGATGAAAGTTGCAAGCCAGCTTGATGAAAAGGCGGAAGAAGCCACCAAGGAGATATACAAAAAAGAGGCGCACACGGGAGTTATGTGCATCGGGGAGTTCGCAGGGGAGGGGTGCGCAAGCGCACGGGAGAAAATAGCAAAAAGCCTCGTTGCAAAGAAAAGGGCATTGAAGATTTATGTTCTTGCGAATTCGCCGCTCTTTTGCCGCTGCGGGGGCGTGTGCATTGTGAACATGGTGCAAAACCAGTGGTTCATTGATTATGGGAACAAGGGATGGAAGGAGAAGGCAAAGGAATGCCTCTCAAAAATAAAAATAATGCCAAGGCAAACGATTGCGGATTATCTTTACACAATAGACTGGCTCAATGAGCGCGCATGCACGCGAGCAGCTGGCCTAGGAACGCGATTTGAGTTTGACAAGACGCAGATGATAGAGGCGCTCTCGGACTCCACCATTTACATGGCGTTTTACGCAATCTCGCATCATGCAAAGGAGCTAAAGCCCCAAGAGCTTGATGAGGGGTTCTTTGATTACGTGCTTTTGGGAAAGGGAAATGCGCCCACCGAGGCTGCAAAAAAAATAAGGGAGGAGTTTGAATATTGGTATCCGTTTGACTCCTCGCATTCCGCAAAGGATTTGGTGCACAACCACCTTGTGTTCTTCCTCTTCAACCACGTGTGCGTATTTGAAAAAAGGCACTGGCCGCGGCAGATTGTTACAAACGGGTTTGTGCTCATGGACGGCAAAAAAATGAGCAAGAGCATGGGCAACATAGTGCCCATAAGGGCTGCAATAAAAAAATACGGGGCGGACGTGATACGCTTCTCGGTTGTTGCCGGTGCCGACTTGTCCTCTGACACGGATTTCAACAAGCCGGTCGCAGAAGGCATTTCAAGCAGGCTGAGGGCAATGGGAGAATTGCTGGAAAAAACAATCGCGGCTGGTGAAGGCGGCAAATATGATGATGCGGACAAATGGTTTTACTCAAGGCTGCACAGGAGGGCAAAAATGGCGCCTTCGATGTTTGAGGCATTCCAGATACGCGAGCTATCGCAGGAGCTTCTTTTTGACATGTTCAATGATGTGCAGCATTATCTCAAAAGGGCAAAGCAGCCGAAATTGCGGGAGTTTTTTGAATATTGGGCGCTTCTTGTTGCGCCTTTCATGCCGCACGTTTCAGAAGAGTTCTGGGAAAGGCTCGGGGCGAAAAAGTTCGTGCAGGATGCAAAATTAGTGTCCGTTGCGCAATTTCCTGCGGCTGATGAAAAGAAAATAGATGAGGGGATGGAAAGGCGGGAGCAGTTCCTTCTCTCAACGCGCGAGGATATCGGGACGCTTGTGCGGCTGCTAAAAAAGGAGGGGCAGGCAAAAAAAATACATCTCTTTGTGGCGGATGAATGGAAAAGGGAAGCGCGCTCTGTTGTTGCGGCTGAAAAAGATTTTGGAAAAGCAATGAAGGCATGCCTTGCAAAGCCGGAATTGAAAGCCCATGCTGCGGGGCTCAAAAAGCTTATTGAAACGTGCATGAAGGACGTTGGCAGCCTGAAAATGGAACCCCTTGCTGGGAAGCAGGAGCTCCAAGCGCTGCAAAAAGGGGCGGAGTTCCTCTCAAAGGAATTCAATGCGCAGGTAATTGTGCAAATGGAAGAAGAAGCGCAAGTGGCGCACGCGCAGCGGGCTAAAAATGCGATGCCGGGCAGGGCGGCTGTTGCGATTGAATGATATTGCTGAAGGGAGCGTTTAATCAGGAAGGCTTGTTTATGGTACTCTGCGCAAAAGTCCCGCGTAAAAACGCTGAAAAGGTGCGCCAAATGCTTGCGCAGAAAGATGCGCTGGATTATTCTTATGCAACCCACCGCGATGCGGAATTTGTGTATTTTGCGCTCAAAAGGGAATGTGGCCTGCCTTCTTTTTCAAAATACGGGGCAAATCTTGCGCAAATCCCCCTTGTGCAAAGGAGCGTGCACCCCGCTTCGCTCTATGATGCGCTGGTGGAAAAATTAAGCGAGGAGGAGCTGCAAATGCTTGTTTCCTCCTTTGATATTTTGGGCGATATTGCGGTAATTGAGGTGCCTGCGCAGCTTGAGAAAAAAGAAAAGCTCATTGCGGATGCGATATTGCAGGTGCACGGGAACGTGAAGGTGGTTGCAAAAAAAGCGGGCGCGACTGCCGGGGAATTCAGGATACGCCCGGTAAAAATCATTGCAGGTGAGAAGCGCACAACTACTCTTTATAGGGAAAACGGCTGTGAATTTGAGCTTGACATAAATTCGGTTTATTTCTCCTCAAGGCTCGGGACTGAGCGCAAAAGGGTTGCAACGCTTGCGAAAAACGGGGAAAGCGTGCTTGTGCTTTTTGCAGGCGTTGGGCCGTTTGCAATCGGAATTGCAAGGCAGAAGCCGCAGGCAAAAATCACCGCAATTGAGCTGAACCCGAAAGCATTTGAGTACATGGAAAAAAACATTGCGCGGAACAAATGCAAAAACGTAAAGGCGATTTTGGGTGATGTGCGCAAGGTGCTGGGCACGGAATTTGAAAAATGCGCTGACAGGGTTGTGATGCCCCTGCCCAAGGACGCGCACCTGTTCCTTGATGCCGTGTTCCCTGCGTGCAAAAAAGGCGCAACCGTGCACCTGTATTCTTTCGGGGATTCAAAAAATCCGTATGAGGAAACGGAAAGGGCGATTTTGCAAACGGCAAAAAAAGCGGGCAGGAAAGTTGAAATAATGAACAGGCGCATAGTGCGCCCGTATTCGCCTTCCACCGTGCAGGTGGTCGTGGATTTCAAAGCCTATTAAAGAAAGAGGGCGGAATTGGCAAAAAAGCAGACCTTAAGAGAAATATTCCCTGCACGAATAGGGGATGCCAAAGCAGGTTGTGCGCCAGGGGCCAAAATATTGCTCAGTGTGCTCAAAGCCAAGGCATTTGCAGTCCATGCCCTTTACACATAGGGTGGCTGAGCCGGTGCCTGCATATTTTGGAAAGAAAAAAATAAGCAGCAGCACGAGCATCAGGGCAATGGAAATTGTTTTCCAGTCCACGTGGCTGTTTCTTTGGAGTTTTGCATGCAAAGGTGCGACAGTGGAAGCCTTGGAACGCTTTGTTCTTTTCATGTGGATAGTTTTTGGCGACTCCTTTTAAGCCTTGCCCTTAGTCCTTTGCACGGGTTCCTTGCAAATAGGATTGCCTGCCGCATGCATAAGGGGCTTTTATTTGGGAAGGCACCCGTTGTTTTCCATTGCCCTCTCCAGCAGCGGCTTTACTGACCAATATGCAGGCATGGGGGTACCGTTTGCAAAGAACAGGCCCGTGCCTTCGCGCCAGGATTGCGGGCTTTCCACAATGTCCCAAAGGTAGATTGCATCAACCGCTTCATGCGATGCGAAAAGCTCCATTGCATGTTTTAATGCGTAAGCCTGGTAGTCCCAGTAAGTCCCATAAGTTATCCCGCCATCCTGGAACTGCGCATTTGGATTGAACGGGTATGAAGGGCTTTGGGGGTTTACGTATGCCGCAGTCCAGTCATAGCTTATGTCAAGCTCACTAACGTATATTGGAAGACCGGTTGCTGAAAGAATATCAAGGGACTCAATTAGAATGGAGTCGGGGGGCAGCGTTGCAGTCCCAAGGCCAAAGTGCCCCATTATGCCTATTCCGCCTATTGGCGCGTCCCTTTCAAGCAGGTCGGTTGCAAGCTTCGCATACTCCCGCGTCCTGCTGGCATTTATTATCACGCCTGTTTGCAGGCTGTCTTCACCGCCTTCATTCAGTATGAGCAGCGCATCAGGGTCGGATTCGTGCGCCCATTTGAAGAAGTTTGTGAGAGCCTCAACACGCGTCCAGCCCGTGCCCATGAAATTGCTTTCAGACTCCCAGTTCCAAAGCAGGGGGTGATTTACGACTATGTATACTGGTATTCTGCCCTTGTACCTTGTTACTGTTGTTTTTATGTGCTCTTCAAGAACCGCCCTGCGCTCAAAGGTGCCAAGCATTTTGTACCATTGTGGAACCTTGATGCCGCGTGCAAGTATTAGGTTGTGGAATATGCCATAATGCTTACCGTTGTTCTCAAGGATATCCAAGGCTGCGTCAGCCGCCCTGAAATCATACTCAGGCCCGATTGGGTGTATGCTGTGGAACTCCTGCGCACCCGCAACCGTGCCCCAGGCGAAATTATCTTGGAATGATTTTGCGTAGAATGCGCTGCTTTTCAGCAGGCTGCTCCTTGCCATTGTGCCTATTATGGTGCCGTTGCACGAAAAAGTTGCTGCGGCGGTATTGTTGGGCTGCACAAAGGCTGGCGCAGGAGGGGCGGAAATATTTGTTTTGCCGGCATTGGAATTGTTTTTCAGCGGTGCTGGGAGCCGGATTGCGCCCTGACCTAGGGAGGGCACTTCGTTGTTTTCAGCCGGATTTTGGAAGCAGCCAAAAAGCCCAAAAGCAAGCATGAGAAGGACTAGCGGAATTAATGCGCAGCTTGCCGGCTTTGGATTGGCTGTTGGTGTTGGCGTTGTCATATTATACCTTCCTTATTTTTTTTAGGCATTCCCCAATATCCGCATCAACCCCGTGGTGGCTGAAGTATTTCACAAGGTTTTCAACATCGTGAAGCAGGAAATCCTCAGCCTGTGGGTGCGTGAGCAGCACTGCCTGCCCGACATCTATAAGATAGGGGCCGCGGTCGTCCATCAGTATGTTGAATTCGCTTATGTCCGCATGCACTATGCCTGCCGCATGCAATTTTGCAATGTCCTTAAGTATGAGATTGGAATCCTCCTGTGGATTTAGGCTCCCGGTATCTTTAAGGGTTGAATAGGGAACGCCTTCATGCCCAAGGAATTCCATTACAAGTATGTTGCGGTCGCAGTAGATTGGAAAAGGCACGCGGCAGCCGGCTGCGCGCATAAGCTCAAGGTTGCGGTATTCCTTTCGCGCCCATGCCTTCATTACCTCAAACTTGTTGTGCATTATCCCTTTGAAGCGGGTATCCCCTTCCATGTATTTGTGCATGCGCTTAAGCACTGGCGCGGTCGTGCGGTAAATTTTAACCGCAACAAAGCCGTCCTTTGAGCGTGCGCGAAAAACGTTTGCCTCTTTGCCTGTGCAGATGGGATAGTCAAGGGTGTCAAAAATTCCCTTTTCTATCATTTTGGAGAGGGAAAGGAAAGTTGGCCTGTCAAATACCTCTTCCTCGGTCTTTGATTTTTGCGCAACCTGCTTGTCCTCAAGTCTGGGCCGTTTTCTTTTGGAGAGGGAAAGTGCCATAAGCAGCTTGGGCAGCCTGCGCTTAAATAGCTTTTACTTGGTGTGGCCCTGCTTTTACTTTATGTAGCCCTTGCTGCGCAAATAGTCGGCCTGCAGCCGGTTGTATCTCCATATTATGTCGGCGCGCTTGTCAGCGTCTATTTCCCATGGCTGCACAATCACTATGTCGCCCTCGCGCACCCAGATGTTGCGCTTTATTTTTCCGGGGATGCGGCAAAGCCGCTCGTGCCCGTCCTTGCACTGCACAACAAGCCTTCCGCCCCCTACAACAGCGATTACAACCCCGAGTATCTCCTCCTCCTTTGGGATGCGCACTCGGAAAACTGGGGGTGGTTCTGCTTCTGCCATATAGATGCCTTTTTACTTTACAGGGGAGCGCGCGCCGCATGCGTCGCACACCAGCGTCCTTATGCCGTGCACGCCTTCGGAGATTTTCGTGTCAGGGCGGTTGCATTCCTTGCAAATAACGTATTTGCTTATGAATGTGGCGAGCTTCTCGTTTATAACCCTGTCGTAGAATTTGCCGTGCAGGATAAGGCGGCTGCCCTCAATTGTGCCGGGAATTGCAAGCTCTTTTGAGAGGTATTTTGAAAGCATTGCCGGCTCGCGGCGTATTTTTACGCAGATTGCCTCAAAATTCTTTATCACTGTTTTGGAGCCCTGCATGAAAGTTTCCGCAGCAGGGGGCTCAAAGCGCTCGCCGCTTGCGGTTTTCTCCGGCAGGGAGGAGCGCGCCCGCTCAAGCAACTTTTCATAATCGTCCATTAAACCACGCCAATATAGGGGCGAAAGGGCTTAAAAATGAATGCCATATAAGTTTTGCATGGCAAAAACTTCAAAGAAGCTAATCACAAAAGACATGCTCATTGGGGACATTGTCGTCAAATACCCAAATGCAGTGCAGGTGCTAATAGAGAACGGGTTCCATTGCATAGGCTGCTCTGTCTCCCCTTATGAAACCCTTGAGCAGGGGGGCGCAATGCACGGATGGGATGAGGAGCAGTTCAGGGGCATAATGGATGCAATGAACAGGATTGCAGAGGCTGAGGAAAAGGCGCAAAGGGCTGCTGAAAAGAAAAAGGGGAAAAAGTGAGCGGATGCTTGGAAAAATAAGGGGGGAGGCTGAAACTTTCCTCAAAAGCGACTTCAACCGCTTTTTGGCGCTTTTTGTAGTGACATTGGCGCTTTTTGCATACGTTTACGGTGAGTATTCTTCGGCTGTGGCAGGGGATGCGACGCAGCAGGCTGATGCGAAGGTGCATTTTTTCTATTCCCCCGCATGCCCGCACTGCGTGCTGCAAAAGCCGTTTAATGAGGTGCTCATGGGAAAATACCCAAATGTCCTTTTTGTTTACCATAATTTGGAAACTGCGCAGGAGCTTGGGGAATACGGGCGGTTTGTTTCCGAATATAAAATTGCGCGCACGGGAACGCCCACCACGATAGTCGGGGAGGAAAAGGACGGCTCATGCATATTTGTGGGATGGGAGGCGGAAAACACCACCGGAAGGGAAATAGAGGAATGCGTTTTGCTTCGGCTGCAAAATAAAACCGTTTCAGGAAATGCCACTGCGCCAAGCACGGAAATAAACGCGCCGTTTTTGGGCAAAATAGACATAAAGGATTATTCGCTTGTTTCGCTTGCAGTTGTGCTTGGGTTAATAGACGGGTTCAATCCGTGCGCAATGTGGGTGCTCGTTTACCTTATTGCTGTTGTGATGAGCCTTAATGACAGGAGGAAAATATGGCTTGTTGTCGGCAGCTTTGTTGCGGCTTCCGCAATGCTGTACTTCCTTTTCATGACGGCATGGCTGAATTTGTTCCTTGTGCTTGGGTATGTGAGGATGGTTACTGTAATCGTTGGCGCGGTTGCGCTTGCAGGCGGAATACTTAATGTAAAGGAATATATTGAAACCGGCGGGCAGGCTGTCTGCAAAGTGGGGGATATTGCCGAAAAAAAGAAAACCGCAGGGCTTGTGGAGCACATAGCTTCCTCACCGCTTAACATTGGAACCATTGTTGCGATAGTGGCGCTTGCGTTTGTCGTGAACTCGGTTGAATTTGTGTGCTCTTCGGCAATACCTGCAGTGTTCACGCAGGTCCTTGCGGCATCCAGCCTTTCCTTTGTTGAGCACTACGGATACATACTGCTTTACGTTTTCTTCTTCATGCTGGATGACATTGTGATATTCGGAATGGCTGCGTTTGCGGCCTCAAGAATATCAACAGGGGAAAAATATGCGGCATACTGCAAGGTGATTGGAGGGGTGCTGCTTGCGGCAATAGGGCTGATGCTGCTTTTCTTTCCAAGCCTGCTGCGCTAGAAAATCCGCTCGCATCCAAGCCCGTCAAAATCCGAATCAAAAGAGAGTATATTTTTTATGCCAAGCTTTTTCATCACAATGAAGCTTAGGGCATCGCACATGCTGAGTTTCGGGTATTTTTTTATGAGTTCAAGCGCGCTAGGCATGTCTTCGTTAAGGGCGCAAACAAGCAAAATCTCGCTTTCAAGAACCTTTTTGGCATGCAGGTGTGCGGCGGAATTGCCATCTTTATATGCAAGGAAAGTAACAAATTCGGAAAATACATTGTCCGTGATTATCACGCGCTCTGCCAAGCCTTGTGAAATTTCGGCCGCCCTGCAATGGTTTTCATCGCTTGGGCGCACAATCGCTATCAGGTAAGACGTGTCTGCAAAAATCATTCACACACCATAAACTATCCTGTCTATCTCTGAAGCGCTGCTTTTTTTCTTTCCCTTTGATATGCCGGCCAAATCCATAATGGAGTATCGCTTTCTTTTTGCCATTTGAGACTCAAGGGCGCTTATTGCGAGGGAGAATACCTCTCCCTCCGTAACGTTCCGCTCTTTGCTAAGCTGCAAATGCGCCTGAAGCATGGATATTTTTTTCGCCAGATGGCGCGGGATTTTCTTTGTTATGTAATCCATTGTTACACCTATTACACTAAGGGAATAAAAGGCTTTGCTTTCCGCACGTTGCCCGCCATTTATGGCGGCAGGATAATTTAGGGCATGCCCATGAGCTTGTACACGAGCAACCCTGCAATCCCTGCAAGGCAGATGGGAGGAAGCGCTGGGAGAAAAACCCTTCTTTTTGAAACAAACCAGAGCGTGAGGTAAATCCCGACTGTTGAGCCAAGCGCAATTGCAAGGGAATTTCCTATTCCCCCAAGCTTGTATGCGCTAACCGCAAGCATGAGCGGAATTGCAAGGTCGCCGCTGCCCAAATCCATCCTCTCGCCCTCCTTTTGCGCGCGCTGCACGTATTTTTGCTCGCTTTCCTGCTCACGGCGCGCAGGAAGGGTTTTGGCAGTTACTGAAAAGGAAAGCTGGCGCGTCCCAAGCTCCTTTGCAAGCGTTATCATGTGCCTTGTCTTGAAAACCGCTATGTAATCGTAAAGGGAAAGCCCAAGGACGCACAGCAGGGTTGGGATGAAGCCAACCGAGAAGCCAAAAAGCGCGCCCACGCCTGCGCTTGAGATTATTGTGCTTGCGTTTTTTATGCGCGCATAGAGGAACTTTGCGCCTGCAAAAATTGCGGCAAGGATGCCGCTTGCGAGCATTGAGGCGATAAGGTCAAGGCCGAGCACTATTGCAAATGCGAAAAATACCACTGCTGAGGAGGTTGCGACAACGAAAAACTCAAGGAAGCGAAAAAGCATCATCCCTTTGTAGAAGCGCGTTACAATGAGTATTATGGCTGCGCCAAAAATCACGTAAAAGAGGAACACAAGCGAATAAAGCGGGTCGGATGCCTGCGCAGGCGTTACTATGCTAAGCTCGGCAATCTCCGGCACCATTTTGGCGTTTTCTATAAGCACAACCCCCACAAAAATTCCGAGCAATTGCGTGAACGCGAAAAATGCGGCTATCCAAAGTATTGTTTTCATGTTCCCACTCCATTGTGCCTTGCCGCGTTGCCCTTTTTCATCCAGGGCGTTTTGTCCAATCGCTATTGCTTTTTTGCCGCCGCCTGCTTTTTTTTCAATTCTTTCAATGCCTTCTCAAATGCGCTCAAATCGTCAAATTTCAAGTATACGGATGCAAAGCGCAGGTATGCGATGAGGTCGGTTTTCTTGAGCTTTTTCAAAAGTATTGCGCCTATTTTCCTGCTTGGCACGTCTATTGAGTCAAGCTTGCGCACCTGCGCCTCCACGCTGTCTGCAATGCGCTCTATTGTTTCTGCAGAGACCGGGCGCTTTTCAAACGCGCGCTCAAGCCCCGCAAGGATTTTGTGCCTGTCAAATTTTTCGCGCCTGCCGTCCTTTTTTATCACGCTCAGGTCCATTGTTTGCGCTTCCTCGTAAGTTGTAAAGCGCTTTTTGCAGCGGCAGCATTTCCTGCGCCTGCGCACCTGAAAATCGCTGCTTTCGCGCGAATCAAGCACCATTGTGTTCCAGTAGGAGCAGTAGGGGCATTTCATGTGGTTCACTTGCTATCTGCCTATTATTATCCCTTGGGGGGTAACTTCAAACCCGTGCCAGCCCTTGGATGCGCTCATCGGGCCGCGCACGCACACGCGGTTTTCCTCAAATTCTATCACCGCATCCATGAGGTGCTCTATCATTGCAACGTCCTTGCGCTCGTGCATGCCCTTTTCTATCGCATACATTGCGGTTGCGCCCTGATGGCGCGCCTTTCCGGTGATGAACTGCATAAAGGAGAACGCGGTCTGCTCGCCGGCATCCTCCATTATTGTGGAAATTGAGTGGAACGCAATGCGGTGCATCGGGGAAAAGGACGCAAGTTTTTCCTGCGCGCTTCCAAGCTTGAGTGAGATTGAGGAAAGCGCGGAGGGCGAGTCGGCATAGTGCATGAATCCCGCATCCTGAAGGTTCGGGTCATACTGCTTGCTGTAGCAGTCAACTATTTCAAGAAGGCCGCTTTGCTCAAAATTCCCAAGCGCCCAGCCGCTTGTGCCCATCATGCGCTTCCAGTCCTCATACCCGTAATCCGTGAGCACAAACGCGCCCGGCACGTTCATGAGCAGCCCCTCGTACAAGAATTGCATTAAAAGCGGCTTTTTGCCGCAAAGCGGGTCGCCGTGCACAAGCACGTTGCAACCCTGCGCCAGCCCGCCGCCCAAAATCGCGTCTAGGGAGCGGATGCCAGTTGGGTAAAGCGCAACGCTGGGAGGCATTTGCTGCCCCGTCATTGGCTGCCCGGTCCGGGGCGGGTTGTTGTACATCTGCGCTTGGAAAGGTGCCATAAAATCACTAAAGCCGCAAGCATGCGGGCAGGGACTGCAAGCATAGCTGCGGGCATAAGCTGCACTAGTGGCTGCATGAATATTGCATAAATTGCAGGAATAAACATTCGCCCTATCTTTATAAAGATATAGCGGGATAGCAAAATATGGCAGAGAAAAAACCGCGGCAGCCTGCGCAGGAACAAGAGGGACAGATGCAAGAAGGGGATGCGCAGGGGCAGCGGTATTATCCTCAGCAGGCGCAGCAAGAATATGCAAGCGGGCAGCAGGAGTATGCAAGCGGGCAATACGCACAGCAGGCAGAAGCAGTGCAGGCGCAAGCGCAATATGCGCAGCCGGCTGCAAACAAGACCCCTTCCGGGATACACGGGTTTGACGACTTGGTGGAAGGCGGGTATGAGGTGGCGAGCATAAATCTGGTTGTAGGGCCGACCGGATGCGGCAAAACAACGTTTGCAATGCAGTTCCTTTACAACGGAGTGGTGCAGTTCAATGAGCCCGCAGTGCTCATTTCTTTTGAAGAGCCAAAAACAAGCATATATGAGCACATGGGAAGGTTCGGGTGGGATTTTGCCGCCCTTGAGCAGCAGGGGGCTGCACAACCGTGCTCACGGGCATGGCTGAAAAGAACAAGGTGTCGGTTGGCGTGGATTACCTTGCGGACAGCATTGTTGTCATGTACAACCCAAGGAGGAAAAATGCGCGCTTTAGGGCGCTTGAGGTGCTCAAAATGCGCGGCTGCAACCACTCCCAGAAACTGTGCCCATTTGAGCTTGTTGACAATGAGGGGATACACGTATATCCGAGCGAAAACGTATTTTACGAGCTAAAAGAAGCAAGGCAGATGCAAACTGAATAAGGCGGACGGCAGCAGCAAACGCGCATGCGCCATTTTAAGGGGCACGCGCAGCCTGTTTTGAAACGCTTCTTGCCTCATCCACGCACGCAAGCCAAGAGTCTCCTATTTTTACAAGGTAGTTTCCAAAAGTTTTTGACAGGTGTATTGTCATTGGGCGGTATTTTCTCCTGCTTTCAACCGCAATGAGCGTCTGGCGCTCCACTTTGAGCATCCCGACGCGCTTTAGGCGCGGGAGCACGCGGTTGTAAAACGTTGCTTTTGAGATGTTGCATGAGGAAATGAAATCCGCTATCTGCGCGCCCTCCATTTTTGTTTTTTTCACCATTTCGCGCATGAACGCAACCGCGACTTCGTTGTATTTGCGCTGGTATTTGGAGGGAAAGACAAAATTCATTATTTCCTCCATGCCCCACAGGTTGCGCGTCTGCGCCCCGTTTTGGTCCTCAAAAGAGCGAAGCGAGGGGGAATCGTGCGCAGGAAGGTAAAGGCATTCGCTTGAGGGGATGCCTCTTGAGGCAATTGATTTTTCCTCAGTTGCACCTTGCGCGGTTGGGCGCACTGAGACCGCTTGCGCTGTTTTTTCAACGGGGCGCGCTGCAATGCCTTGCGTTTTTTCTGGCTGCGCCGCCGCTTGCGCCCCTGCCTTTTCCGTTGCGCGCATTGGAGTGGATTGCGCTGCTTTTTCAGCAAGTGGCTTTTGCGCTTTTGCGTCTTCCTCTTCCATGTGCCTAATTCAGAGATAATATTAATTTAGGTTTGCGCAATGCAGGGTGTTATGCTGTGGTTTTTTATTCTTGAGCGGGGTATTGTTTAGCGTGTTAAAACGAGTGGATGGCAAAGTGGATGGCGCTAAGGTAAATGGCGGCAGGAGTGCCATTGAGGAGCATGTTTTCAGGTCCATGGGGCCAATGGACGCAAACAGGATGAGGCTTAACCAAAGCCATGTAGAACTGGACAGCCTTCTTAGGGGAATGGGATTTAACAAAATCAGGGAAAGCACGCTCATTTCGCCGCGGGAAACGCTTTATAACAGGGGAATTGGGGAAGACGGGCTGCCGAACGGCAAATCCAATTTTTTTGTTTTTATGAAGCTTGCTGACGATACGCTGCGGGTGATGTTCGCAAACCCTGACACGTCTCAACAAGCCATAAGCCTTAGCCCAAAGGAGATACACAGGCTGCACCATACTGCCGGATTGTCAAGGTATTGGGCTGCGGATGTTGCAAAAGACGTTGAAACTACCGCCGCAAAAAAGCCGCCGGCAACTTTTTTCATTGCGCCGCACGGGCATTGGGGAAAAATAAATGGCACGAGCCTGTATGGGGGAAACCTTGATGACGGGCTTTCGGACGATAAGACGATAATAAGGCAGATGATGTTTTACAACATGGATTATGACGCAACTGGCCCGCACAATAATTATCCTTTGCAGCTCTTTGCGCATGTGCGCGAGCTTGAGGCAGGGGTTGGAATAACAAAAATAAATTCCTTTGAGCTTACAATGCCGTATAAGAATGGAAAGCCCAATGGGCCGCACCATAACATCTGGCTTGCAAATGACAGGATTGCAAGTGAGTACCACCAAAGGATACTTGCAGAAAGAAACTGGGATTACATAGCGTTTGCGCCCAGTGCCTCCCGTGAAGAAATGATAAGGATTAATAGCGAGCTTGCATCGCAGAGGCTGCTTGCCGTGGGGATTGCACACCCTTTTGCAACGGTTACGCTTCCTGCGACTGGCTTGGGAAACAGGGTTGCGACGGGGGATTTTGAGCTTCAGAGAACGCTTGAGTATGTAGGTGAAAATGCCCATGGGATTGCGGCATTCAGCCCAACAACTTCGGACAGGCGCGTAAAGTTCGTTAATGGCCGGGATGAAAAATATTTCAGGGGCCTTCTGGAAAAATGGGTGATGGGGCGGTTTTTAACCCCGAATGCACTGAGCATGGCTTTTTCCCTTGAGATGCGCGAGAGGTTCGGGACTTTCAGGTACGGGGACAATGACACGCACCTTTATAGGCGAATACGCCATGATTTGCACGTGCACGGGCTTGGGAGGGTAATGACGGTTATGGATTTGAAAGGGACCGCGCATGAGGGGAAAAAACCCTCTGCCGGGGAAGTTGTCAGCATTATGAGCCTCGGGGGAATTGCGGCTGAAGGGGAAAAAGTTTCCAGGATAGGCGCATTTGTGCCTTATCAGGTTGTTGACGGCAAAGCGGAGCTTTACCCTTCAAGGTCCAACGACACATTTATGCAAAAGCTCGGGGAGATGGCAAGGCACGTGGAAGCCTGGAGAAGGCTCGTGCCTGTGCTTGCGCGCGATCTTGCGGAAAGCGCAAGGGATTTTACAAGGTAAGAAACTACTTGAAAAGCCATGGCAGGAAGTTTGCCGCAAACGCCGCGAGAAGCAGCAGCATTATTGCCTGCACAGCGTATTTGTTTTTCACTGTTGCAGCCAGCGCCTGATAGCCGTCAAAGAACGGAAGCGGAAGCAGGTTTATTGTTGCAACAACGAAATTGAGCGCGAATGCAAGCGCAAGGCATGTGTAGATGAACATGAGAAGCGCGTTGTTCGGGTAATATACGAGCCAGCCTGCGCCGGATTTTTGCACTACCGTGTAAAGAATGCCTATTTTGCCTGTTTCTGTTGCATTAAGGGAAAATGCGCCCCTGTCGGTGAGCATTGAGAGAGTGCTGTTGGGCTCAAAGGTTATGTTTTCAAATGAGCCGAGGTATTTTCCGTTGAGCTTCAGCATTCCCTCTTGCGCGTAAAGCGGGGTTGAGCTTGAGGCAAGCGTGCCGTTTATCTCAAGGAGCGCGCTTCCGCGGGGAAGGCTGCCTGCCTCCACGCGCACCGCGTCCGCGCGAAAATCGTACGTTGCGTGCATGAAAAGTATCAGCATGAGGAAAAGCGCAATGGACGTTGCAAAGTTTGATGCAGAGCCTGCAACAAGAACCCGGTTTTGCGTGTGCATGTCGGTTTTTTTCAGCTGCTTCTCATCCGGGTCAATGAATGCGCCCATTGGAAGAAAGCCAAAGAAAACAAGCCCTGCGGAATCCAGCTTTATTTTTCCAACGCGTGCAAGAAGCCCGTGCGAAGCCTCGTGCACTATGAGCATTATTGCAAGCGCAAAAATCGCCTCAAAGAATGGGAGGTTTATTCCCGGCAGTATGAAAGCGGCACCGGGGGAGGTATTGTCAAGCGGGGCGGAATTGCCCAAAAGCGCGTTTGCAACCGCCGCAAGCACCACAATAGAATACCCAAGAAGCGAGAGTGCGGTAAGGAGCGCAAAGCCGCCCACAAAAAGGGAGGCAAGCAGCACGAGGCTGAAGATGGGAACGCCGCTTGCCTCTGCGCGCAGTTTCTGCCCTGTTTGCGCAAAATCAATTGTGTTGAGCGCGGAGGAGAGTATTGGGAAAACGCTTGGGGCGACCGCTGCCGCAAGGAATATCAGGATGGGAAAGGAGAGGATGAAAAGCGCCAAAAGCCGCCGCGGCTTTCTTGCCTCCTTTGACATCATGAAATATGAGAGAAGCCCAAAGCTCACAACTAGCCCTATGTCGGCAAGCCATTTGAGCAGGGTTTGATTTTCGCTTGCAATCCTGTCTATTAGGGAGAGGCCTTTTTTGCTGCGCAGCATGATAAGCCCCCATCCCCCGTCAAGGGAGTAGGAGCGGCGCACAAATTCTCCACTCGCCGCAAGTATTATGAGAGCCGCAACGAATTTCACCACCGGACCCATATCCGCATCAAGCACCTGCAGGAAAAGGAAAAACGATACTATGAGCGCAGCCGAGCACAGGTATTTGCGATAAGGCACAAGCTGTGCAGGCAGAATCTGCGCGCTCTTTTGCGCGCCTGCGCCACTTTGCTTTTGCGCGCCTGCATGCTTTTGCGCTTCTTTTTGCGTTTGCGCGCCGCCCTGCGTTTGCACGGTGCTTTGCTTTTGCGTGCCCGCACGCGATGCGTGTGCGCTCTCTTGTTTCTTTTGCATGCCTGTTGCTATTGCGCAAAACAATAAAAGGATGCTGGGGGCATTCAAAATGCGGCTTTTGGGCGGCTCAAGGCGGCTGGCGGGGTGTTTTTATGGAATGCGAAGTTTGCGGCTTGGAAGAGGGGGAAATTGTTGCGCAGATAGAGGGCGCGCGGCTGCATGTGTGCCACAAGTGCGCTGGGCTTGGGAAAGTATTGTACCAGCCGCAGCAGCATTCACAAAGGCAGCAGGCGCAAAAGCCCCTTGCGCAATACGAGGTTGTGGAGGAATACGACGCGCGCATAAAAAACGCTCTCCGCAACATGGGGCTAAGCGTCGGGGTTCTTGCTGAGAGGATAAACGAGAAATCCTCATTTTTGGAGCGCGTTGCCGCAGGGCATGCAAAGCCGACTGAACTGCTTGCGCGCAAGCTTGAGAAGGAGCTTGGGATAAAGCTGCTTGAGGAGGCAGGTGTGCAGCAGGGAGCGCCAACAACAAGCAAGAGCGCAGGCATAACACTTGGGGACATACTTGAGATAGACAGGAAAAAGAAAAAGTAAGGGAAGAAAAAGCAAAGGCAGGGATAGGGGTTTTGATGGGCGTTGATTTGGGGGAGCTTGCGCAAAGGCACACTGTTTCCATAAGCGAATTAAGCGGGAAAACTTTTGCGGTTGACGCGTACAATACCATCTTCCAGTTCCTTTCCTCAATACGCCAGTCCGATGGCACGCCCCTTATGGATTCGCAAGGCAAAGTTACCGGGCACCTCTCAGGGCTGTTTTACCGCAATGCGCGGCTTTTGGGAGAGGGGCTAAAGCTCGTATACGTTTTTGACGGAAAGCCAAACATCCTCAAAAAGAAAACCGTTGAGGAAAGGCAGAAGCGCCGCGAGGAGGCAACGGTGAAATGGCATGCCGCGGTGGAGCAAGGCGACATTGAAGGCGCGCGAAAATATGCGCAGGCAACAAGCAAGCTCACGCCCGAAATGGTGCAGGAAAGCAAGCAGCTTCTCCTGTGCATGGGAATACCTGTTGTGGATGCCCCCAGTGAGGGGGAGGCGCAGGCATCAGTCCTTGCGCAGGAGGGAAAAGTGCATGCGGTTGCGTCGCAGGATTATGATGCGCTTCTTTTTGGAGCGCCGCTTCTTTTGAGGAACCTTACAATAAGCGGCAAGCGCAAAGTGCCGCGCAAAAACGAGTACGTGGACATTGAGCCGGAAATGGTGGACTTGCAGCACACGCTTTCTGAAAGCAACCTTGCGCGGGAGCAGCTTGTGCACATGGGCATGCTTGTTGGCACGGACTTTAACGTTGGTGTGCCAAAAGTAGGCCCAAAAACCGCGCTCAAAATAGTGCAGGAGAAAAAAACCCTTGAAGAAATCCAGAAATACCTGAAGGAAAAATACAATTATGAATTTGAGGTTGATGCGGCAGAGGTTGAGGCGCTTTTTCTAAAGCCGCAGGCGCATGGCGGGCTTGAGATAAAATTCGCAGGGGTGCAAAAGGATGCGCTGCAAAAGCTGCTGTGCGAGACGCATGATTTCTCCCTGCAAAGGGTGGAGAATGCAATGAACTCCATTATTGCAAAGGAGAAAGAGAAAGGGTCGCAAAGCAGGCTTGGGGACTGGTGAGGGGCGGACTGTCTGGGCTGTTTACTTGGTTAGACTGAGGCAAAAGTAGTCACCTCTAACAAAATATTTATAAATTGTAGTCACCTAACACTCGTATGCACCTGGAAACACGCAAAGCCGGAAATAA
>JAGVWK010000016.1 GCA_018304295.1 Microcaldota archaeon
AGAAATTAAATCTTTTAGTGAGCCAAAAAAACGCCGAATTGCGGTTGGAAATTGCCCAACCAGCTGCCGCACCAACGCCTGCCCTGCCGGAAAAGGCAGCTGGGCTGGTATTTGCCCAACTGCTTGAATCCGCGCGCCGTTTTTTGATCTCCATTCTGGGTTTTCCAATCACGGAAGCTCCTCTAACTTCGCAAAACGCCCCACGCACGCCAGCGCCTGCACAAGAAACTGCATCTCCTGCCCAATCTGCCGGGCAAGACCTTGCTGCCGGCAGGGAAAAATTGTCATTATTGCGCCGATTTTCACTACCTACAATCCTAGCACGCCGCCGAAGAAATGTGCAGGCGCGCGTGGAGGCTGCAAATACAAGGCAGCGCCAGTCTCAATAGCCGACCCGCCAGCGTTTCCATGAGCCTGTTTTATTAACATCTTTTTGCCTTTTTCCCTTATGCTTGACATCTCAAGGCTTCGCATACCCATCTCCCCCGGCTGCTACCTTTTCAAGGATAGCGCAGGCTCCATAATATACATTGGAAAAGCAAAAAATCTAGCTGACAGGGTGCGCTCGTATTTTTCCGCAACCCACGAAAACGCAAAAACCGCAAAGCTCGTTTCAGAAATTTCATCGGTTGAGTTCATACTCACGGACAACGAGGCAGAGGCGCTCGTGCTTGAGAACAGCCTGATACGCCAGCACTATCCCAAATACAACATAGACCTGAAGGAAGCGGAGCGCTTCACGTACATACAAATTACGGATGAGCCCTTCCCGCGTATGCTTCTTGTGAGAAAAAACCGCGCAGGCAAAATAAAAGCAAAAGGAAAGCTCTACGGCCCCTTCACCGGTGGCTCCGCATACCTTTTGGTAGCCTCAACATTGCGCAAAATATTCAAGATACGCATATGCAAGCGGCTTCCCAAGCGCGCGTGCCTGCAGTACTTCATAGGAAACTGCGATGCGCCCTGCGAGAAAAAGGAGGCTGCCGCCCACTACGTGGAAAACGTGCGCGCCCTTGAGAAAGTGCTTTCAGGAAAAGAAGGGCTGGATGCGGTGCTGGAGGATTTGCGCGTGCGGATGAGGGGCGCAAGCGATTTGCTGCAGTTTGAAAAGGCAAAGCAGATGCGCGATTCCATCCGCGCACTTGAAGGCTTGCTGCAAAGGCAGAAAATAGAGCACCTTGGAAGAGGCAATGAGGATTTCATTTCCTTCCACGTGCGCGGGGAAAAGGCAAACGTGCAGATGTTTTGCGCGATAGGCGGGCTGATACGCGAGCGCAAGAAATTTGAGCTTGAAACACGTGCCGAGGAGGACGTTGCAGGCGCGTTCCTTTCCCGCTTCTACTCCTCAAACCCAATCCCGCCAAAAATATTCGTTGATATGCAGCCTTCCTCCCAAAATGCGCTTGAGCAATATCTCTCCTCGCTGCGCGAAGGCCCCGTTGAAATAATAGTGCCCCAAAAGGGCGACAAGAGAAAGCTGCTTGAGCTGCTGCGCAAGAACATTTACTCGGAGATTTCAGGGCACTCAGACCCATCCCTTGTGCAATTGCAGCAGGCGCTTTCCCTGCCCGTTCTCCCCTACACAATAGAATGCTTTGACATTTCCAACCTGTTTGGGACGCACATAGTGGCAAGCATGGTGCAGTTCAAAAATGCAAAGCCCAACAAAAGCAATTATCGGCACTTCAACATCAAGAGCACTCCAACGCAGGACGATTTTGCCTCCATGCGCGAAGTCGTTTACCGCCGCTACCACAGGCTCAAAGAGGAAAACTCCCAGCTTCCTGACCTCATACTTATAGACGGGGGCGCACCGCAGCTTAACGCGGCGCTTTCCTCCCTGCGCGAGCTTGCATTGCAAATACCCTGCATCTCGCTTGCAAAAAAAGAGGAGGAAATATACCACCCTGAAATGCTTGAGCCGCTTCGCCTTCCAAGAGCCTCCCCTGCCCTCAAAGTGCTCCAATACTGCCGCGATGAGGCGCACCGCTTTGCAATTTCTTTCCACCGGCGCAAAAGAAGCAAAGGGGCGGAAGAAAATTAGGTTTTCCTAAATATGTTATAACCTTGCCATATATTCTTTTTCCCCTCACAACTTTCCATGCTTGCAGAGTTCGTAATCACCTTCCGCGAAACCCTTGAGGCCGCCCTTGTTGTGGGCATTGTGCTTGCATTCCTTGGCAAAACAAAAAAGCCCGAATACAGCGTGCATGTTTACCTCGGGGTCGGCGCAGGGATAGTGCTGTCCGCGCTTTTCGGGCTTTTCCTTGCCTCAGTGCCAAGCGCGCTTGAGGGCGCAAGCGAGGAAATTTTTGAGGGCAGCATAATGGCGCTTGCGGCGCTTTTTGTCGCATGGATGATAATATGGATGAAGGGACAGAAGAACGTGGCAGGAAAAATAGAGGAGAGCGCGCGAAAGCACGTTGATGCAGGATACGGCCTTGGGCTTGCAACTTTTGTTTTCCTTGCGGTTTTCCGCGAGGGCTTTGAAACCGCAGTGTTCCTTGCCTCCGCATACTATCAGTCCTCCTCAATCTCGGTGCTTGGAGCCGTTCTTGGGGTTGCTGGCGCGGTTGCGCTGGGCTTTCTAATGTTTGAGTTTGCGGTAAAGGTGAATTTGAAGCTCTTTTTCAACTTGAGCGGGCTTTTGCTCATACTGTTTGCAGGCGGGCTTTTGCTGCAGGCAGTGCACGAATTTGAGGAGGCGGGCGTGCTTGTGGAAGGCTCTCCAATATGGAACACCGAGGGGCTTCTCAGCCAAGGCTCAACAGCAGGCACTTTTCTTAAATCCCTGTTCGGATATGCCTCAAGGCCAACCTTGCTGCAGCTGATTGCATATTGCGGCTTCATATCCGCATTTTCCTATTTCTATTTCTTCTACGCGTCTGCAAAACCACCTGCTGCCGTGCAGCCGCATAAGCCTTTTTAACTCCGCCCGCCGCAATTTACTCCATTGCAGGGATGGCAGAGCTTGGTCAAATGCGCAGGGCTTAGGACCCTGTGGCTTTAGTGCCTTCGCAGGTTCAAACCCATAAGGGGAGCGCAGATTTTCCGAAATTCCCCTTAAGGGTTTCAACCCCTCTTCGAAACCGAAGGATCGGGCTGAAATCCTCGCGGTGAAAATCCTGCTCCCTGCATTTTATTATAATCCCCAGGAGGAATAGGAAGTTGCTAGAAGAATACAAAATGAAAATATCCGAATTTCTCAAAGCCGAACTCAAGCTTGAACTCCACCCGCAGAAAAGCCGCATAATCCCATTGCGCAGGGGCATAACCCTGCTCGGCTTCCGCACCTTCTGCCATTTTCGGCTTTTGAAAAAGAGCAACCAAAAGCGCATAGAAAAAAGGCTGCAAAAATTCAGGGAAAAGCCCGCAAGGGGCGAAATTTCCAGAGAGCACATCCTCCTTTCAATGGCAGGCTGGGACGGCTACGCGAAGATGGGGAACACTTACAACCTGAGAAAGAAAATCTGGCGAGAGATTCAGGCTATTTTACAGGCCAAAGAACAAAATCCCTAAATCCGAAGAAAGGTTTATATATACAAATATTGTATATCTATCCGAGGTAGTTTTGTATGAAATCCACAATGTTGCAATACGACAGGAGCGTTGAGGAAGCAGTCGAGCGGCTGCTGCAACTCGGGGTCTTCACCTCCAAGGCGGACATATTCCGCGTCGGCGCAATGGAGCTTGCGCTAAAGTACGGGTTGGTCAAATCCAAGGACGAAGTCATCGAGGAGATGATGTACAAGGACGCGGAATCGGCACTGCGCAGGCTGAAATCCGGCAAGGCGAAGCTTCACAAGATTGAAGAAATCTGAGTTGGTCCGATGCCTTCCAAGGATGAAGCATACTGCGTCCTTCTTACCGATGAGGCGCTTGCAGCGCTGAATAAGCTTGATAAATCACTGCGCGTGAGGGTGAAAAAGAAGCTCAAATCCCTAAGCACGCTCAAGCCAGCAAGAACGCTCAAGAAACACGGTGAAGCATGGGTTCTTGAAATTGGCGACCACCGTGCCATGTACCTGATTGATGAGGGCGCAAAGACTCGAACAATCTTCTTTATCGGAAACCACAAAGAGTACGAAAAGAAGTATCTTCTCATGTTCAAGTGAATTCGGATTGATGAAAGTCGGTCAGACCCAAGCATCATCCTTGAGTTGCTTTCCCTGCATTCTATTATTTTCTAGGCAACACCACATAAGGCGTTATATATCTTTTCCCACAATTCATAACGGGTGGTGGAATGGCAGCATTTGTATCAAGACTTCGCAACAAATCGCAATAACCAACCAACTGCTGAAAAATTAAGCAGGGCTTAGCTTTTCAAGGTTTTTCCCCAATAGCATTGCATGCTCATATTTCAGGTATTTGCGCAAAAGCAACAGCAGCAGGGCGAAGCCCCCGTGCGCGAAAGCGGGGAGGGCGAAAATATTTTCCATCCCGCGCAATTTCTCCAAAGCGACATGAAAGCTGCTGAAAAGCTCTTTGAGAAGAACGGGTACTCGCATTTCCTCCAAACCCTCACCCCGGGCGCTAAAAATGCGGTTTACGCAGCCTCTTTTGCATGGGGCTTTGAGAATGCAAGCAGGGCGCTCTCAGGGGCAATGGAGCAGCAGTCAGCGCAGGCGCAATCCGACAAAATATCCCGCAGCACATCCGTTGTAAAAGGAATGTGCGACGCGGCTGCTGAAAATTCCCTTGCGCAGCCGCAGGCTGTTTCTTTTGTGTGGTCTTTTTACAATGAGGATTTGAAAAGCTCGCAGGCAACAGCCTCAAAAAGCGAGATAATGGTTGAGGATAACGTTGGCAGCGCACAAAAACCTGTGCAGGGGCAGCATGCAGGCATAGGGGAATTGCAGGCGCAGCCAATGCAGCAAATTGTGCAGGCGCAAGTGCAAATGCAGATGCAGGAAGTGCTTTCCCAGTGCATACAGCAAGGCGACCTTTCCCGTTCGTTTGAAGTGTGCGCAGCGCAGCAGGCGCAGCAAAGTGCGCAGCAAAGTGCGCAGAAAATTGAAATAGAAAAGGCGCAGCAAATGCAAACGCAGCAGGTGCAAGCGCAGCAGGCAAAACTGGAAATTTCAGAGGAAAAGCGCGTTGCAATGCTGGCGGAATACGACAAGGCAATTTCCGCACTGGAGCAAAAAATAGAGGAAATAAAGAACGCGGACGCAAGGGATTTGCAAAAGCTTGAGGAGCTTGTGCAAAAGGAGCCAAGGCTTCCAAAGGGGATTCTCAAGCTTCTCTCTTCCCTAAAAAAAGAAGAGCGGGGAAAGCGCGCCTACATTGCGCTTCTGAAAAAGGAGCTTTTAGGATTGCAAAAAGGGCGCAGCGTTCTCTCCACGCTCACAGGCTCCAGCCTCTCAAAGATGCTTTCGCTCAAATCGCTGCTTTCCAAATAGTTTTTAACCCTGCGGCAGTATTGCATGCATGGCGCTTGAAATTGATTTTTTCTACCAGATAGGGTATTTCCTGCTTTTTGCGGTATTGGGCGGGCTGCTTTCAATGCGCTTCCGCCAGCCGCCTGTGATAGGGCTGCTCATAATAGGCGCGCTTGTTGGCCCAAACATGCTTGGCATTGTGGGCTCTGGCGACCTCATCTTGCTTTTTTTTGAGCTTGGGGCGGTTTTCCTGCTTTTTGAAATCGGCGTGGAATTCTCAATGTCCAAGCTGATTTCCTCAGGCTTTAAGGCAGCCTCGGTAACCGTGCTCAAAATAGCGGTCCTATTTGCGTTCGGCTATCAGATAGGAGTGCTTCTCTCCCTTGGCTTTTTGCCCTCCACCTACCTTGGCTTCATATTCGCAATAAGCAGCACCGCCATTCTCACAAAGCTTGCAGAGCAGAAAGGCACAAGCAACCGAAAAGAGTCGTCATTCCTGCTCACAATGCTCATAATAGAGGACATTTTTGCGGTGGCAGCGCTCACGTTTCTCTCTTCGCTTTCCGAGGACATCGCAGCATCCCTTGAGTCATCAATAATCTCAGTGCTGCTTGCGCTTTTTGTGCTGGGCTTTTCCTACCACGTGCTTCGCAAGGCGCTAGTGCACATAAGCGGTCTGCTCATCAAATACAAGACTGAGGACACTGCCGTGTTCCTTGCGCTTGCGCTTTGTGCCGTGCTCTCGTTGTTTGCGCACTGGCTTGGCCTTTCTCCGACAATCGGCGCGTTCATAGCAGGGGACATAATGTCCATGCTGCCGATATGCAGCAAGCTTGAGCGGCCCCTTAAGCCCTTTGTGCTCACTTTTACCGGCCTGTTTTTCCTCTCAGTAGGGATGATGATAAACCCAGCAAGCATTCTTCCAAACCTGTGGCAGTACCTTGCAATAGTCGCCTCCTTTATAGCAGTGAGCTTTTGCGCGGTTTCCCTTTTCACGTACCTTTCAGGCTTTCACTCCCGCTCCGCAATATTCGCAGGCTCCTCAATGGTCGTTATGGGGGAGTTTTCCCTGCTGCTTGCAATGGAGGCTTCGCGGCATGTCCCCTCATTTGATTTCATAGGGATAACCTCTTTGGCGGTGCTTGCAACCGCGCTCTTCTCCTCATTTGCGCTGGCGCGCCAGCCACTCATGCTTTCTTTGCTGCGCAGGCACGCCCCTGTGCACATGCAATCGCGCATGCACAATATCTCGGCATACTTGGGAGAAGTGATGGGGGACTTTGAGCCTGATGGCAAATTCTTCACGCTCCTTGTGCAGCGCACAAGGAAAATATTGAACTACGCGTTCCATCTTGTCGCGTTTGCAGGCGCGGCATTCGTGCTCGTCCTGCTTTTCGGCAGGCAGGAGGCATTCGGGGTGCGCCTTGTGCTCCCCTTAATTTTGCTCGCAGCGCTTGCAATCCTTTATGAGCTTGCGCGCATCCTCCAGCAGCTTTTGCTAATACTGGGCGCGCTCTCAAAATCGGTAGTGCGCTTTGGCACCGCTGGCGACAGCTTTGCAACGGTCCTTGTGCGCAATTCCGTCCTTATGGCAGCTTCGCTTGCAATAGCCCTCATCATCCCCGCAGCGCTTGAGTTTGCGGGCATGCCAAAAATATTTTACCTTGCAAACCTGCCGTTCCTTGCATTTGCATTCCTGCTGCTGTGGAACCTTCTTTCGCACGCGCCGAAATTGCACAGGAGATAAAATAGCCAAGCATAGCAAAGGCTGGCGGGCAAAAATAAGGCAAAAATGCTCAAAGCTCTCGGAAATAAAAACAACACAGGCAAAGCTGGCGAAAATAAAAATAAAAAAAGGAGGAGCTTACTTCTTTGCGCGTATGTCCTTTCTCTTTGGGCGCAACGCCGTGTAGCCGCACTTTCGGCAATGCTTTGCATTGCGCTTGTTGCGCGACTTGCATTTCTTGCAAATGAATATGTTTGATATAAGGGCATCAGCCTCTGCAAATTTTCCCAATGGAACCACCTAAAGATTATGCACCTATTTGCATAACCAATGTTTAAAATACTGCCCTGAGCATAAATTGCCTGTGCGCCCCTGTAGCTCAGAGGTAGAGCGACTGCCTTGTAGCATCAAGCATTATAAACTGCAAGAAAGCAGTAGGCCACGAGTTCAAATCTCGTCGGGGGCTCTAATACTCAAGGTGATATTGATGGAAGAAGTAGTGTTCAACGCAAAATACAAGGACTGGATAGCGGTAAAGAAGCTGCTCATAAACGAAGACACAAAGCCCGAGGAAGTTGCCGCCGTGCTCTCAAGCATACAGGCAACCCTTATACGAAAGGCGTATGATTTTTCCGGCATAAACAAGGCAATTGTTGAGGAGCTTGCGCAAAAGCTCACGGCAGGAAAAAGGAAGTCCTACCCGAACTTGGCGGAAGTTTTCTCCTCAATGAAGCCCGGCGAGTTCAAAACCGCACTTCTTGCAGCCTGCCCAGACCCCAAATATTTGCCCATTGCCGAAAGCTATCTTTTGTGCAGCGTGCTTTCAAGCCTCGGGTTTGCCCCGTATTTGAATTCGGCAACGCTTATGGAAACTTTCCCCGAGCTTAAGATGCCAAAGCCAAAGGGGAACTTCGGCAAGAAAAAGAAAGCCTGAGCTTTTCACAGCTTGCCGAGAGAAAGCTTTAAAAAACAATTCGCATATATGAATAACGCTCGACTTTGTGGTTTGGGCTTTTAACTTAATGTAAATTTTGCTGGAGGGATGCACATGGCAAACAAGGAACACATAAACCTGATATTCATAGGGCACGTTGACCACGGAAAATCAACTTCGGTAGGGCGCATTCTCTACGAGACCGGAGCACTCACCGAGCAGCAGCTTCGCAAACTTAAAGAGGAAGCGGAGAAAGTCGGCAAGGCAACCTTTGAGTTCGCATTCACAATGGACACCCTCAAGGAAGAGAGGGAAAGAGGCGTTACCATTGACCTCTCCCACAAGGAGTTTGAAACGCAGAAATTCTATTTCACTATTATTGACGCTCCCGGCCACAAGGACTTCGTGAAAAACATGATTACGGGCGCATCACAGGCGGACGCAGCAGTGTTGGTGTGCTCTGCAAAGGAAGGAATACAGCCGCAGACAAAGGAGCACGCCTTCCTTGCCAAAGTGCTTGGAGTGCAGCAGCTCATAGTCGCAGTGAACAAGATGGACGCAGTAAACTACGACCACCTTAAGTTTGACGAGGTAAAAACGCAGATGACAACGCTCCTGAAGAACATCGGCTACAAGGTGGAGAACATCCCGTTTGTGCCATATTCGGGCTTCCAGGGGACAAATATCGCCAAGAAACCAACAGCGGAAATGCCATGGTACTCAGGCCCAACGCTTCTTGAATGCTTTGACAAGCTCACAGTGCCTGCAAAGCCAATTGACAAGCCACTGAGGCTCCCGATACAGGACGTTTTCACAATCACCGGCCACGGCACAGTGCCGGTCGGCAGGGTGGAAACAGGCATTCTAAAGCTCAACGAGACTGTCGTTTTCATGCCCAGCGGCGCAAAGGGAGAAGTAAAGAAAATTGAAATGCACCACCAGGAGCTTCAGCAGGCAGTGCCAGGCGACAACGTCGGCTTCAACGTGAAGAACGTTGACAAGAAGGACATCAGGCGCGGCGAGGTGGTAGGCTCGGTGAGCAGCCCTCCAAAGGTTGCAGCCGAATTCACTGCGCAAATCGTGGTGCTTGAGCACCCGACAGCAATAGGCAAGGGATACACTCCTGTGTTCCATTTGCACACCGCGCAAATCGCATGCACCATCACTGAAATATTGGAGAAGAAGGACCCAAAGACGGGGCAAACGCAGCAGAAGAACCCGGACTTCATAAAGACCGGCGACGTGGCAATCGTGAGGATAAAGCCGCTCAAGCCTGTTGTTGTTGAGAAGTTCTCCGAGTTCCCGCCCCTTGGCCGCTTTGCAATCCGCGACATGGGCCAGACGGTCGCGGCAGGCGTGGTGCTTGAAGTGGTGCCAAAGGCAGCGTAAGTTTTTTATGGATTTTTTATTATTATGAAAAAATAATTGGGCGTTTTGCAGCTTTTTGCAAACCGCCCGCTTGGTGAAAAGATGGGAAAAGCAAGGATAAAACTCATAGGAAAAGACTCGCAGGAGCTTGACGAAGTGTGCAAGCAAATCATGGAAATCGCAAAAACGACCGGCGTTGAGATAAAGGGCCCAATACCCCTTCCGACGCGCCGCTTGAAAGTTGCAACAAGGAGAACTCCCTGCGGGGACGGCTCTGACACGTACGAGCACTGGGAAATGCGCATACACAAGCGGCTCATTGATGTCGCTGGGGATGAGCGCACACTGAGGCAAATAATGCGCGTGAGAGTGCCTGACAACGTGCAGGTAAAGATTTCCCTTGAGTGAGTTTTCTGCTTTTCTGCATCCTGCTTTTTTGTTTTATTTGCCTTAGCGGGAGCGTTTCCTTTCATTTTTTCTCAGGCAGGTTTTTGTAAACCATTTTCCTGCGGTCAACAACCGTCCTTTATCCTCTTTCTTGCCTCCTCTATCCTTCTCACTGCTTCATCTGAAAGCCCAGGCTCTTTCTTGCAGTTTTCTACTATGCCAACGAGCTTTGCCACGACCTCGTCGTAGCTTTCGTTCCTGTACTCTTTGTACCTGTCAAGGCTTGCCTTGGTTTTTTTGTGCAGTCTTACTACGCATACGTCCATATACATCACGTATACATAAGTATATGCAAGTATATTTAAAAGTTTGCCCCTGTTTTGCCTTTCAACTCAGTTGCCTTCAAAAGGGATCGAATACGCTTCTTTTTATCCCGCCAGTTTTTTCAAGTTCCTTTTTCAGCCCATCCAAAACCGTGCCCTTCACCTGCAAATACCTTTCCCTTCCGACCTCAACATTCCCAATCGCATACTTCATGTTTTTTACGTTGAAGCAGAACATGGAGTCGTGCACGTTCTCGCAGTTGTGGCAGAAGAAGCAGTCCGAGCAGTTTTTGGAAGTGTCCACCTCAAAGCATCTCTGCAAATTCTCAGAGTGGTAGCACTTTATGCAAAACGACGAGCTTCTTCCCTCGTTGCACCCAAAGAGGCATTCCGAATCCCGCGGCCAGTAGTCGTATGCGCACAGCTTGGAGTATACGTTCAATATGCTCCTGTAGCAGTCAGTTGAGCCAAGGTTGAGCTGCGCTTCAATGTTGTTTGCAGTATTTCCCATTTCCCACTCAACGCAAAAATACGCTATTTTGGAAATCGCTTTTGGGGAGTTTTCAAGCGAAATTCCCATTGCTTCCTCCTCCCCGATTTTCAAATTCTCCCCAAGCAAGTCCGCCTCCCACAGTAGCACAAGCCTGTCTTTTGGAAACTCGCAGAAGTTCACGTGGTCCGGCACAACAAGCCTTTCCTTGCTCGCGCACGAGGCTCCCAATGTTTTCCCTGCCGTAAACCTTGAAAGCCACTCCCCATACCTGTCTATGTGCGGATAAGCCCTGCCAAAAATTATCCCGGTTGTTTTTTCAAACGCCCTTTCTATCCTGGATTTGTCCTGCTGCTTTTTTGCAGGCGCTTTCCCGCGCACTATCCCTCCCACATTTTCCAAATCCGGCATTATGCCTTCAAACATCCCCGTAAGCGCCGGCAGCCTGCGCTGCGCAAGCAATTTTTCCCCAAGCTCCTTTAAAATCCTCTTTTTCACCCCAAAATATTTTTCCGCCGGAAGCTCCAAGTTTCCAATGCAATATTTCCTGTTCCTCAAATTAAAGCAGAAAATGCAATCAGAGCAGTTGTAAAGCCCGTGCGAATAATAGCAATCAGTGCAGTATTCGGATTTGTGAAGCTCAAGGCACCTTGTGGAATTCATCACGCTCTTTGCCTTCACCATAAATGATATCTTTCCAAACCCGTGGCTGCCAAAAACGCATTCGCTCTCCTGGCTTCCAACGGAAGAGTAGGCAATGTTCTTGCCATGCGCGATTTTCTCCGAATGGTAAACGTAAAAGCTGTCTATTATATTTGTGCTTTTTTCCACGAATTTGGAATTTCCAAGAACAATGTTGCCTGCATAGCAAATCTTTCCCCTTACGGCATCCGCGAGCATTGCAATATCCCTAACATTGCCCAAATCAACGCCGCCCTCCTCTTTTCCAAACTCAATCTCGTCAAGTGAAACGCATTTTGCACCCTGCGCATAACCAGCCTGCGCATATACCACGGGCTTGCCTGAAATGCTTGATTTCCTCTCCATCCTTTTCACTGGCGGGTCGTAAAGCCACTCCTCATGCGCTTTAAGCTCTCTAGGCTCAACTCCCAAAAGAAGCTTCACAACCGCCTTCCACTTTGCGTTTGCTTGCGCATATGCCTGCGTTTTGTTTTTCATTGCTGCATTTATGCCTTTTTATCTTGTTATATGTTTTTAACTATTTTTTTGTCAAAAAATACTACTTTATAATGTTTTACGTAAAAAGTAAAAATATGGCACTAAAACTTGACTTAAAAGACAGGAAGCTCCTCTATGAGCTTGACCGCAATCCGCGCGCCACAATCTCCACCCTCGCAAGGCGCGTTGGGGTCTCAAAGCAGGTTGCCCTTTACCGCATAAACTCCCTTTGCCGCCAGGGCGTGATAAGCACCTCGTTTGCAATAACGGATGCCGCAAAGCTCGGCTTTACACTCCGAAAGGCATTTGTAAAGCTGCAAAATGCAAGCGAGGAGGAGGAGCGCGCCCTTATCTCATGGCTTTTGGAAAACAAGGAAACAGTATGGGTTGCCTCGTGCGAAGGGCAGTACGACCTTGCATTCAGCCTGCGCGCAAAGAACATAGAGGAATACACTGGCAAACTTTGGGAAATTGACAACAGGTTCGGGCATCTTTTTCTCCAGCGCGACATAGCACCCATAGTGCGCGGCCAGTATTTTTACCGCGACTATCTTGTTGGAAACCAAGCAGGTACTGACAGGGAGCTTTCTTTTGGCTCGGACCCAAAGCAGTCGCTGGAACTTGACTTGCAGGACTGGAAAATGCTGATAGAGCTTGGCAAAAATGCGCGAGCGCCCATCACTGCCCTTGCAAAAGCAACCGGCACTTCGCCTGATGCCGCAAGAAAAAGGCTCAAGCGCCTTGAGTCAAACGGTGCCATAAACGGATATGCGCTTGTTTTGGGCAACCCATCCATAGGGCAGCTGCACTACAAGGTTTTTGTGCGGCTCAAAAGCACCAAGCTGCGCCGCTACAAACAGCTCGTTGGCTTCTGCAGGGAGCACCCCAATATTTTTTACATAGTAAAAACCTTCGGGGTATGGGAATTTGAGATAGACATGGAAGTGCCGGATTCCCAAGCATTCCGCTCCGTAATGAGGCAGTTAAAAAGCAGGTTTTCCGACATAATGCGCGACTACTCCCACATAAGCATTTACAAAATACACAAATACAACTTTACCCCAAGCGTCCCGGATTAAGCTGTTTTTTGCCATTTTTAGTAATGAAAACATTACAAAATGTAAAGTTTTATATACTTTTAGTAAAATAAACTATACAGGTGATTTTCATGATAGGAAGTGCAGAATGGTTTTCCCCGCGCAAATTCGGCTGGGGGCTTGGCATCAGGACAAAGGAAGGCATCATTTATGTGGGGGCGGCGCTGCTGCTCATGGCTGCAATATTCGCACTGCCGCTTCCTCTTGATACAAGGATGCTTCTCGGAGGCGGGCTTTTCGCGCTTTTGCTGCTTGACACGCTGCACATAATGCTGTCGGTTTACTCAAAGCTTGACGAGCGGGAGCAAAGCCACCAAGCAATTGCGGAGCGCAATTCCTCCTACGTTGCAGTCGCGTGCATAGTCGCATACATGGCGTACTTCCTCATTTCAACCGGAACGCCAGCGCAGCAGCTTCCCACAGAGCTTGCCTTCCCGCTTGTGTTGCTTATGCTGATGGCAATTGCAAAGGGCGCAACGCTGCTCTACCTTGAGCGCGAGAAATGATGCAGGAGAAGTGATGCAGGAGAAATGATGCAGGAGAAGTGATGCACATGAAAAACAAATCGCGGGAACTTCGCGCACGAAATCGCATGACGCAGGAGGCACTGGCCGCAAAGGCAGGGGTGAGCAGGCAGACAATACTCGCAATAGAGAACGAGAAATACGACCCATCCCTCTCCCTTGCGTTCAAAATATCAAAAATATTCCATGCACGGTTGGACGAGATATTTTTTGGCTGACGTTTTTCTACTGCGCATCTTTTATTTTTTCTCCCCCTTGCCTTCACATGGCATCCGCAGAGCTTGAGCGCATGTGGAACACCACTGCGAAGCTTGTTTTCGGCAGCGAACTTGGAAGGCTTGACGAATTTACGGAGTGGCTTTCCGAGCTTCCAGATACAACCCTTCACAAAAAATCTTCCATTTCAGGCAAAGATGTTACCTACTCCGTGAAAGAATACTGCGCAGGCTCAAAGCGGGCAGGGCTTGATGAAATAGACTATGCAAAAAAATTCCCGCCACTTTCCATAAACGACATAAAGGATGTTGATTCCCTGCTTGCGGCAGTCCGCGAGCGCATTTATTACACCGGCGGCGTGGTGCTTGGAAATTCAAAGTTCGTTGAGCAAAGCTCCAACATATCCGAAAGCTTTTTTGTTTCCAATTCCCACAGGGTGGATGACAGCAAATATGTATGGGGTTCCTCTTTTGTGAAACAGTCGGAATGCGTGTTCGGCTGCAACTACGTGGGCGCGTCCTCCCACATGGTGCGCGGCATACTGAACTACCGCTGCAAGCGCACCCTTGAGCTGTGGAACGCGGATTCCTGCTCGGACTGCTATTACGGGCACAACCTGCACAACTGCTCGGACTGTTTTTTCTGCTTTAATTTGCGCGCCAAGCGCCATGCCATAGGGAATCTTGAGCTTGGGCGGGAAAAATATTCCCAAATAAAGCAAAAGCTTCTAGGCGAGATAGTGCAGGGGATAAAAAGCAGGAAAAAGCTGCCTTCCCTTGCCGCCCTTGCAATCGCAGGACCGCTGCCCAACGTGCAGGGCATAGCTTTGCCGCCTTTGGCTGCAAGGCAAGACATGGCACCGATGGAAAAAGCATTTTCAAAGACGGCATCCCTTATTCTTGGAAAGCGGTATGGCGGCATAGAAAAGCATGCCACGTGGCTGAATGAAAACATACTTGGGCTTGCAAGGGCAAACTCAGTTGCAAGCGGGAGGGGCATATTTGTTTCCGAATTCAACGCAACAAAAGTGCTGCCCAAGGAGCGCCTGCTTTCTTATGAGGAAGCCGAGAAGGCAGGCAGCATAAGCGCAAGCGCACAGGAAATAGAAAGCCTTTCCTTTGCGAATTCACCCTCCCTTCTAGGGAAAATAGGGCTTTTCACCGCAGAATTCAAGTCCGGCGTTGGAGAGAACCTGATAGACTGCCCCATATACGCCGACGGCGCGAACAGCTACCGCTGCTTTGACTGCACTTTTTCAAAGTATTGCGCATATTGCTTCTGGCCGCGGGATTCGGAGCACCTTTTTGGGACTTCGCTGGTGTACGGCTCATCTTTCTGCCTCAAATGCTACAATTCCGCAAAGCTGCAGCGCTGCTTTGAAGTTGATTCCTCGCGCAACTGCTCCGGCTGCTATTTCTGCCACAACTGCGAGAACGTGCACGACTCCATGTTCTGCTTCAACGTAAAAAACATGAAGTATGCAATAGGCAATGCAGAAGTAGGGGCGGAAAAATTCGCAGCCGCAAAGAAAATGCTCCTTTCCCATCTGCAAAAGGAGCTTGACGCAAAAGCAGGCGTTGGCATAAACATATTTAACATTGGCTGCCATAAAACACATTAAAACGGGGGTATTTTTATGCAGGTAAAGGCAAGCCACATACTGGTGAACACACAGGCAGAGGCAATAGCGCTTCAAAAGCAGCTCGCAACAGGCGCAAAGTTTGAGGAGCTTGCGCGCAAATTCTCAAAATGCCCATCCGGCGCGCAGGGCGGGGATTTGGGCTTTTTTGGCAAGGGACAGATGGTAAGGGAATTTGACGACGTTGTTTTCACCCTTCCTGTTGGGCAGGTGAGCGCACCCGTGAAAACCGAGTTCGGCTTCCACCTCATAAAGGTTACTGCAAAGAAATAAAGGCGATAAAATGCCAAACGCACTCTACCTTGTGGACTCCTACGCAAAAAGCTGCGAGGCCAAAGTGGAAAAGCTCATTTCTCCCGTGGAAATAACGCTCTCCCAAAATATCTTTTACCCGCGCGGTGGCGGCCAACCAACCGATACCGGAAAAATCATGAGAAACGGAGAAATCTTTGCAGTAACAGAAGTTTACAAAAAGGACGGAGAAATTATTCATAAGCTCGGTAGTTCTGGTTTGGCAGTTGGCGACTTTGTAACCTGCGAGCTTGACTGGGAAAGAAGATACCGCCTCATGCGCTCGCACACTGGCGCGCACATACTTTCCGCAGTAATGGGCAGGGAAACCGGCGCGCTCATCACGGGCAACCAGCTTGACGCTGACAAGACGCGCTTTGATTTCTCGCTTGAAAATTTTGACAGGGCGCTTATGGACAAAGTGCTGCAAAAGGCAAACGGGGAGATTGCAAAGAACGCGAACGTGAAAATATACTCCCTTCCCCGCGAAGAGGCAATGAAAATAGAAGGGATAGTGAAGCTCGCATCCGCGCTTCCCCCTGCAATAAGCATGCTGCGCATAGTGGAGATAGAAGGGATAGATACGCAGGCGGACGGCGGAACGCACGTGAAAAATACCTCCGAAATAGGCAGGCTGGAACTGATAAAGATGGAAAACAAGGGCGCGCAGAATAGGCGCATCCAGTTCAGGCTTGTGCCCTAAAAGAAAAGCGCCGAGGAGGAGACCAAGCGCTTGCAAACAAGCGCGAGGGTTTTGAGCCGCAGGCTCAAACCGACGCAGGCGCAAACGAATGTGAGCGCCGAGGAGGAGATTTGAACTCCTAAGCCCCGAAGGGCACTAGATCTCAAGTCTAGCGCGATACCAGGTTCTGCCACCTCGGCACTTTAACAGGAAGTATTTTAGTTTGAAAAGTTTTTAAGCGGCTCCCTTAAGGCGCAGCAATCCCGGCGGCATCCTGATTCACAAGGTGCCTCAGGGGCGAAAGCAAGCCGGTTTTTGTGTTGTATCCCATTGCGGTTATTTCCACTGTTCCTGAAATTACCGCATCCCGTATTATTTCGCTGTCCCTTATGATTTGCGCTTCTATTTTTTCAAACTCTTCGTGCACTACCACAATGTGCCTGGTGCTGTTGTGCGTTATTGAGTATTCCGCAGACGCAATCATATGCACGTCAAGCATTCCCGCAAGCGCCATTTCCGCGCTTGCAACCGCCTTTGCATTATCAGCGGAAGAAGCAGCTGAAATGCAGAATATCTCGTTTGCGCCGCAATTTGCAATCTCGCGGGCGTCAAACCCGCAAGAAGGGTCGCTTATCACCACTGCGTGCGCGTATTGGCTTTCTGAGAGCACTTGCCCCCTATTTGCCTCTTCAAATTGCGCTGAAAGCCTGCTTATGAAGCTTTTTTCCGCTTCCCATGCTCTTCCCCTAATCTCAATGGAGGGCGTTTTACCAACAATATCCGCAAATGCGCATGCAACGCTTATCTCTTTCCCTTTCCTTGCATTTGCAAGCTCTTTGCTTGCATTCAGCTTCCGCGCCTGCTCCCTGACATTTCCCTCCTCCTCATGGTGCACGCACTCAAGCAGCCCGTGTATGTTGCGATGCTTGTCAGATGAGAAATTTTCCTTTTCGTTTGCGCAGTGCACTGCGCCGCATTTGGAGTGCCCCATTATTATTATGGAGGATTTTTCTGCAAGCTTCCCAAGCAACTCTTTCATCCTGTCATTCTTGAAAACCTCTGCAACATTTCCGGCTACGTACACCGGCACAATCCCCTCTTTTGCAAAATCATCAAAGCGGAACATGCCTCCCATGCGCGCGTCGGCGCATATAAGGAGCAGGCATTTTATTTCAGCAGGCATTTTTCCCTCAAGCAAAAACTTTTCCACCCTTCTTGAATGCACCCTGTTGCCCTCAAGGATGCGGTGCAGGGATTCAATAGGGGAAAGCATTTCCCTGCGGGACATTTTTGCATGCATGTGCTCCCTGTCAGCCTGCCCATAAAGCCTGTCAAAATTATTTTTGCGGTGCTGCGGATGGTCGGGATGATGAATGGGCTCAAGATGCCTTATGCCAAAAACATTGTGCGCATGCTGCGCACCCGCATTAACGCTTGCCATACACTCAATTTCTGCCCAAGCTTTTTAATCCTCATTGCTCCTTAGTATCCCATGCCAGCAGGCTTCCAAAAATACAAAATAGAAAAGATAATGCAGGAAACTGCAGACACGCGCACTTTTTGGCTTTCCCCAATAGGCTTCCCCTGCCCTTCTTTCACTCCGGGGCAGTTTTTCACTGTGCGCCTTGTGGATGAAAAAGGCATGTTCAAGAAAGACGAGGCAGGCAAGCCCCTTGTGCGCTCATATTCCATTTCCTCCTCCCCATTTGAAGAAGGCCATTTCTCCATAACCGTAAAGCTCGTGGGCGCTTTCACAAAGCGGCTTTTTGAAATGAAAGAGTGGGACGCGCTTGAGGCAATCGGCCCGCTGGGCAATTTCTGCGTGCAAGAGGACAAAATGAAGGAAGTTGTTTTCCTTGCAGGCGGCTCAGGCGTAACCCCGTTTGTTTCCATGCTCTCCTATTACGACAAAAAGCCCTGCGCAACGCATTTTACGCTGGTTTACAGCTGCAAGCGCGAAAAGGATTTCATACTATACAAGCAGCTGCGCACCCTCTCGCACCCGAACATAAAAGCTGTTTTCACTCTCACGCGCGCGGAGGAATCTCCCGGCTGGCAGGGCAAACAGGGGAGGATAAGCGCAACCCTGATAAAGGATGCATGCGAAGGCAGGCTTGAAGGAAAATATTTCTTCATATGCGGCCCAAAGGAAATGATAGGCGCAATGCAGCAACAATTGCGCTCCCTTGGAATAGAAGAGGCGCGCATAGTGGTGGAAAAATGGGGCTGAGAAAATGGGGCTGAGGTGGTAACGTGGACGTTCCAAAAGCATCAAACATGCCAAGCGGCTTAATCGGAAGGGCGGCAGGCACGCCTTCAGCAGCATACCCAACTGCCGGTTTCTCTCCAAGGAACCCTTCACAAGCGGCAGCCACAAGCCCGTCCCCATTGCCAATCCTCATAGCTTCCCTTGCGCTTGTGGTTGCGCTTGCGGCGCTTTTTGTCGCATTCACAATCCCTTCCCCGCTTTCATCGCAGCAAAAGCAGGAGCTTAAGGAAATTTCAGATGCGCTGCGCTCTTTGCAGTCAAAAGACATCACAATGACAACGCCCATACGCACGACGGTTTACATAAACAAGTCCTTCCCGCTGCAGGATATTTTCCCGCCCACCTTCTCCCTTCCGATTTCATTTAACATACCTGTAAACGCGCAGATTGTCGGCATATCCTCCTCAGGTCAGCCCGTAATATTCCGCGTGAACGAATCCGTGCCAATAGTCGCAAGCGTCCCAATAGACTCCGAGAAAACATTTGGCAACAGCTTCATTACAATCCAGAAGGACATACCAATAGACTCGCGATTTGACGCCGCGGTAAGCATACGGGCAGCTTATGGAAGCGAGCTTAACAAAATAATAGACAAGCTGGACCAATTGGCGCAATGACGGCAGGTGCAAACCCGCTGGAAAGCAGCTGAAGCTTACCGGGAAGCCGAAAAGGAGCTTGAACTTGCAATGGTGCGGATACGGGAAATTGCAGCAGCGCCCCTGCCGCCAGAAAATAGGCTCAAATTCTGAAAAAATACCCATATTATGGGCTTTGCTGGCGGGATTAATAGGATTATATTTATTAGGATTATAAAAATAATCTTATCAAACAAGCCTTGCGTTTTTTATGCGTGCAACCCCGCTTGTGCCTTCCCATTCTTTTTCCCAGCCCTTTATTTCCACCCTTTTTTTGAAAAAAGGCGCATTTGCAACAAAAGTTTCCCCCTCCCCTCCCTCAAAAACAACGGAGGCACTCGGGCTTTTCCTTTTCATCTCAGCGGAAAAAGCCGCGTCAAACTTGCGTGCAAGCATTTCTTCCCCAAGCCCATCAGCCGCAACCGCAACAACATACGCTTCAAAGTATTCCTGCACTTCCCCAAGCAGCACTTCCCTGTTTTTCCTCCAAATGGGCGAAAAAGAGCGCACCCCAAGATGCTCGCAAATCCCGTCAATGCGCTGCTTTTGGTATTCGCTCTCAATTGCGCCGGTTGCAACCGCATCAACCTTGAGCTTTGCAATTGCATTTTTCAGGTCTTCAAGCTCATTCTCATTGCCTGTTTGCACTTCAATGTGTTCCAACCCAATCGCCTTTGCAAGCATTTTGCAATATTGCACGTTAGGATGGTGGAACATCATTGACTCCTTTCCTGAGCGCATGCTCACAAGCACAACGTCCCAACCAGAGTACATGCAGCAAAAGGCAGCCAGCGTGCTATCCTTTCCACCTGAAAACAAAACTGCGACTTTCATGCTCCCATTTCTCCCGTGCGCTTTATAAAAGTTTTAGAAGCAATAGAATACGCTATTTTTAAGGGCGTGTAGCTCAGCGGTAGAGCGCGTCGTTCGCAACGACGAGGCCAGGGGTTCAAATCCCCTCTCGTCCATCCCATAGGGGGAACACAAACATCCCCGAAATTCCCCCTGAGGGTTTCACCCCCTCCCGACACACACGCCCTCTGCTTAGCTTTTTTCCGCTTTTTCAGTTGCAATGTGGAGAACTTCCCTGATTACCGCTTTCAGTGTTATGACGCCAAGCTTGCTGCGCGTAGCCCATCCAAACGTTTGCAATGCCGCCTTTAGCGTTGAATCTGACAGCATTTTCTTTTCCATCCCTGAAAGGCACTCTTTTTCGCCCGCATTTTCCGCCATGCGATAAAAGCGCACAATTGCATCTGGCTGGCTGATGCCCTTTGGCAGGCGCTCCCAAGCCTGTTTTATTTCCTTCTCAGTTGCCATTTTTCCAACCTCTTGGCTTGCGCTAAGCCGCTAAAAACAAAAAAGAAGAACAAAAAGAAAAAATCAGAAGGAGAAGCTCTCCATTTCCATCATGGAGGAGGGGACCTTTTCCCTCTGCTCTGTTGGCTCCTCGTTCCATTTCAGGTGGCCGCACTGTAGCCCTGTTACAATGGAGGTTACGGAAATGGTGTCCCCAAGGCTTGGGTCAAGCCGCGCTCCCATCTTTATGTTTGCGCGCGGGTCAAAGTTCTTTGTTATGCCCTCGCCAATTTCAATGGACTCTCCAAGAGTGAGCTGCGTGCCGCCGTTTATGTGCAAAAGAGCATTTTTCGCGCCCTCGTAGCTCACATCAAGCAGCGGGTGCGTGAGCGCGTTCTTGATAACCTGCTCAATCCTGTCAGGGCCCTTGCCTTCGCCTATTGAGATGAGAGATACGCCACCGTTTTCCATCACGCTCTTGACATCCGCATAGTCCACGTTCATGAGCGAGGGGAACAGTATCGTGTCCGTTATGCCCGTAACCGCCTTGCCCGTAATCATGTCAGCGAGCTTGAAGGCGTCGTTGATGGGCAGGTTTGGCACGTAGCTTGCAAGCCTGTTGTTGTCTATCACTATGACCGTGTCGCACTCCTTTACAAGCTGCTTAAGGCCCCAGTCCGCCTTTTTCAGCCGCGCCCTCTCAAGGGAGAAGGGGTATGTTACCATTGCAACAACTATTGCGCCCTCTTCTTTTGCGATGCGCGCAACTACCGGCGCAGCGCCTGTGCCTGTCCCGCCGCCCATCCCTGCGCACAGGAACACAAGCTGGTTGTCCCCAAGCGTCTGCTTGAGCATCTCCCTGCTTGCCTCTGCGCACTTTTGCCCGACTTCGGGGAAGCCGCCCGCACCAAGCCCTTTTGTAATGGAAGCTCCAAGCAGCACTCTCTTGTTCGCCTGCAAATTCCTCAAATGCAGCTGGTCAGTGTTAATTGCAACCGTCGTTACTCCCTTTACTCCCATCCTTGTTATCCTGTCAACAGTGTTGCATCCGCCGCCGCCCACTCCTACTATTGAAATTTGTATGTCCTCGTTCCCCATTATCTCTTTTTCGGGAACCGTATTTGCCGCCGCGCCCTTTATTATATCCTCGAACATGTTGCCAACCCCCGCTTTTGTTTCATATTTTCAAGCATTATTTGTAATTTCATGCTCAGAAACTTTTTATTCCCTCTCTTTTTTTGGTCGCCTGCATCCGTTCTTCATCCGCTTTCTTTCCCGCCCTCATAAAAAAAATAAAAAAGAAAAAAACAAAAAACTACCCGATTATTTCAATGTCGCTGTAAGAGGGCGCCTTCGATGACGAAGACACCTCCTCCTCGGAGCCGAATATGTTGCTTCCCTTCACTCCGGTGACAATTGCCACAATCTCAAGTTTCCCGTCGAAATTCGGTATCAGCCTTGCGCCCCATTTGACGTTTGCCTGCGGGTCCATCTTCTCAGTGATTATTTCTCCCGCCTTTATTGCGTCTCCAAGGGTGAGGTCCGCGCCGCCGCTTATGTGTATGAGCGCGCCGTTTGCGCCTTCATAATCCACGTCAAGCAGCTTGTTCTTGAGCACTCCCTCGGCTGCGCCGCGCACCTTGTCGGTTCCCTTTCCTTCCCCGACAGCGATGAACCCCACGCCTCCGCCGCTCACAATTGCGCGCACGTCCGCAAAGTCTATGTTGATAAGGCTGGGCTGCGTAATCGTCCACACCAATCCGCCGACTGCTTTCGCTAGTATTTCATCTGCCACAGCAAAAGCTTCCGTCATTGGAAGGTTTGGCACGAGCTTCACGAGCCTGTTGTTGTCAAGCACTATCACCGAATCCACGATTTTGCGCAGCTTTGCAATGCCCGCGTCGGCGTTCACCCTTCTCGCCCTTTCAAGCGCGAACGGGTACGTTACCATTGCCACGGTTATTGCGCCCTGCTCCTTTGCGACTTCCGCAATCACGGGTGCCGCTCCGGTGCCGGTTCCGCCGCCCATTCCTGCGCAAAGAAATACCAAGTGCGCGCCCTCAAGCTCCTTTTCTATGAGAGCCCTGTCCACTTCAGCAGCCTTTGTGCCGGTTTCAGGGTAGCCCCCAGCCCCAAGCCCCTTTGTGATGCTCTTTCCGATAAGCACCTTGCGGGCTTTTTCGTGTATCATGTTCAGGTGCTGCCTGTCGGTGTTGACCGCAACAAGCTCACAGCCCTTTACGCCCCAGCGTATAAGCCTGTTAATCGTGTTGTTGCCGCCTCCTCCTACTCCTACTGTCACTATCTTAATTTGGTCTGAGCCGAAAGATTCTGGAGCCGACTCTTGCTCGCCTAGGACTGACTTTACCAAACTGTCCATACATGTCGCCTGCTCCAATTAACACGAATAGATTTAAATAGCTTCTCTTTTTTTACCTCGGTGGCCTCGGTGCGGATGTGCTTGTCATTTCTTCGCCGTCAGATGCCTCAATATTTGTTGTTTTATTGGCTGCTTCGCACGAGCCTTTCACATAGTTTACAAACTTTTTTAGTTCTGGGACATGCTTCTCATCAAAAACATACTTCAAAATTTCTTCCGAAGTTTTTCCGTCTTTTTTGAGTTCATCTATTTTCTTTAAAACTTTTATGGCAAATTGGGCTTTGCGTTTATTTTTGTCCTTATCCGAATAATCCAATTCATATTTAATCGTCTGCTTATACAAACAATCAAAATCAGATAGCATTTCAAACCTATCCTCTTTTTCTTTAAGTTCTGGCAAGGTTTTGCCTTCAATATCTTTTACAGATATTTTCGGTATTCCAAATTCTCCCAAAAAATTGGCGCACGAAGCTACTTTGCCTTCACCGCCCGCATTCAACACCAGCATATTATTTCTATTAAGAAAATCAATTTTATCCAGAACAAGGTCAAAAAGAATAGGCACCATATATACTTCAGTTTCCCCTTCCACTACAATTACAAAATCAGAGAAAAAACAGTTTTTGTCAAAATAATGGACATTGCTAGGTTTTTTCTTTTCTGATGAAAATATCAGCGTCTTGTTTTCTTGGAGTGCTAGCCTAGAAACACTGCCTAAACTTTCCAAATCTATAAATTCGGGCGAATGGGTGGTTAAAATAATCTGATTAATTTCACCTAGTAACCTAGTTAACTCTTTTTGTAATCCGGGATGAAGGTTGTTTTCTGGTTCTTCTAACAGCAGAATTTTTCCATTTGCTATCGTCTCTACAAAATAGAAAAATAATTTTTGCATCAAGCCGGAAGGAAACCGACTGTTGTCTGTTATCGATCCAGTGTGCAGGTCCCGAATCCTAAGTTTTATCTGATTTCTCTGCTCTGTAATTGCATCAACCTCATATCCGTCTTCTCTACATTTTTTCTTGAAATTATCTTTAACTTCATAATCTCTTGGTTCCATTGAGTTTTGCAGTCTAAAAAATCGGTCTATATACGTTGAGGGTTCTAGCCGTTGCAGGTGAATTTCTTCCGCGTCAAAGGATTGGTCGTCTGGCTGTCTACTGCTCGCAATTCCACTTACATTTTCTTTTCTCAGATCTCTCATTTCGCCAACAAAGAATACTTTTTTCTGGAGTAATTTAACTAGGTGGCTCAAATAATCAACTTCTAACCTCATCAGCTGGTTCTTTTCTGTTACAAGTGCTACGAGATTAAGCAGAGTTATAGCACTATCAAATTCCTGCGCATTCATCCTCTCTAAACTTATTGCGACCATGTTTTCTTGAGAAAAAACATCTTCAAAACCAACATGAACGTTATAAAAAACTAGCTCTCCAATTTTTAAATAGTCTCGATAAGCATTATCTCTTCTTTCTTTCACAATTTTACAGGTCAGCATTCCGCCGTTTTTAGGTCTAAAGAAATTTTCAAACAATGCCTTTTTTCTTTCGGGTATTTTCATATTTTTTATAAGAGTACTAAACATCTGCAATATCTCTCCATCATTATCAGAAATTTCTAAGCTAATATACCCTGGAACTAAGACATCTCTTCTCTGAAAAACAACTGCTTTTATAGCTTCAAGAACGACCGTCTTACCTGTTCCATTTTTGCCAACAAGCGAATTCATGCCTTTATTGAACTTTATCTCTACCTCATCAATGCATCTATAATTTTTGATATGAACTTTTGAGATGTACATGTTCAATCACATTCAGTATTCCCTCAGCACCATTTCCTTCTGCTTCGCATCTACGTTCGGGAATTTCTCCAAAATGTATGCAAGCTCCTCTTTTGTAATCCCGTAAAGCTTTGCAACCGCAACATCCAGCTGCGCCCTTGCAAGCAGCCTG
>JAGVWK010000017.1 GCA_018304295.1 Microcaldota archaeon
TGCAGGGGTAACGTATAGTTACACTGATATGGCTGGGGTGAAAACGGACGTTGCGCTGCTGCCCATTGGAGGCGGGCACACAATGGACCCGTTTGCCGCGGCGGCGGTATGCAAGGAGATGCGCCCAAAAATTGCGATACCGATGTATTACAATACTTATGACAGGATTGAACAGGACCCGGCTGAATTTATTTCGGATTTGGGCGGGACAAAGGGAATTGTGCTTAAGCCCGGCGAGGGCATAAGGATTTGAGAGGTTGGAACCATGATAACAAACATGAAACTGAACGCTGTAGAGGCTAAAAGGCTCAAAGAGGGCGAAATAAGGGGCCTTGGGATAAACATTGCGCTTGATGAGGTAAAGGTGGAGGGCGGCGAGGTTGCAATAAAATTCACGTACACTGCTGATTATCAGGAAGGGGTCGGGACGCTCATTATGAAGGGCGAGCTTGAGGCAAAAGAGGAAAGCAAGCTTGCAAAGGAAATTGAGGAAAAGTGGAAAAAGGAAAAAAAGCTGCCGGACGGGTTTGCAGAGCTCGTGCTGAACAACGTCAATTATGCATGCGGCGCAAACGGCACGCTTGTTGTGCGCGCGGTTAACCTTTCCCCGCCCATGATACCGCCAAGGATTGAAGTGGCGAAGAAGCAATGAGGGGCAGGGGGCTTATCTTGCCCGCTCATAAACCGTCAGGTTCTGGAATTCTTTTGTTTTTACGTAATCAGGCAGCGCAGCCATTATGCTTGCGTTTAGGTTGACTGCCGCAACGTAGTCAAATTTTTCAGGCGCCTTGCATGGAAGCCTGAAATCGCGCTTTTCCCAGAAGAAATCCGTAAGGCGGCCGTAGGAGGAGCTTGGGTTGTAGGAGCCGTAAGAGTAAATGAAGCCGCGTATTTCCTCTGTTGTTGCATTTTGCGGCGCGGGCATGAAAACCCAGCAGAAAGCCGTGCGGGGGCTTTCATAGTGTAGCTTGTAGAAGAGCGTGCCTGAGGGGTAGCCGCCAATCAACAGAGTGTTGTTTTTTCCCTGTAGGTAAATGCCTGCGTCCTTTTCCCAAAACGTTGCAAAGCCGAGCGTATTTTGCACGTAGAAATAAGTTGAGAGCACGGCTGATGCCCCAAGCAAAAAGAGCATCATAAGAAGAGTGAATTTATCTGCGCGCTGGCTTGCAAGTATGGGAAGCGCGGCAAAAATACACAGCGGCGGAAGGATGGGCAGGTAATACCATGGCATGCCTGCGCCTCCGGAAATTGCGAATATTATGAAAGAGCACCAGAACAGGAGGAATTGGTGCTTTCGCGCGTACAGGAGGATGCCGGAGGCGTAAAAGCCCAGCCACACTATGCAGAATGCAAGGAAAAGCCAGAAGGAGACCCATAAGCGGTTCAGCAGCGCGCCAAAATCCTGCCCGTCTTGGGAGGAAGGGAGCTTTTGGGTTACGTTTTTTGCGAACTCGTCAAAAAACATCTGCTTGTCGGAGAACATAAGGAAATAGGCGGCGATTGCAAGTGGGATTGCAAGCAGGGAAAAAAGGAAATACCTGTTTTTGAGCAGGCTGCGCGAATGGAAAAACAGGAGTGCGACTGCAAGGGGCACTATGATGAACGCCACAACGGTTTTTACCATGAAGGCAAGGAATGCGAACGCGCCTGCCGCAAGGAAATATTTTTCATTGCGCATCCCGCGCACGTAGCAGAGAAGGGAGAGGAGCATGAAAAACAGCAGCAGCGAATCCACAAGGACTGTGTTGTTCACGTATATTGCAAGCGGGTTGGATGCGAAAATGGCGGCTGCAAGCAGCGCCAAATCGCCATTGTTGTAAAGCTCTTTTGTGAAAAGATATAGGAGCAATACGCATGCTGCGCCGAAAATAACGGAAGGGGAGCGGTATGCGAATTCAATGGGAAGCGGCAAGTTAAGCAGAAGCTGCGAGAATGGCGCAAGAAGGTAAAAAGGGAGCGCCGGGCGCCATGCAAGCTCTTGGGAGAAAAGGGTGGGAAGAAGCGATGTGTGCTGCATCATCTCGTCCGCCATGAGCGCGTAGAGGTTTTCGTCCTTAAGGAATGGAAGCGTTGTTATGAAGGGAAGGCGCAGCAGGAAATAGAAAATAAGGATGAGTGCGAGCCATTGTGCGTGCGTTAAAGAGAAAAGGGGGCGTTTTTTGGGGATTGCCATTGCGAGCACCAAGCACAGAAAGGAAAATAAAAGTGAACTAAAATATATTCGCGTGAAGGGGTTTATAACTTTTCTTTTGGCGGGTGCGCTCATTGTGGTGCTTGCGTCCTTTGGCGCTCAGGGGGAAAGAGGTAGAGCCATGGGGCAGGCGGGTGCGTTAGAGGACAAATACTATTTTGAAATGGGGCTCAAAAGCGCTATACAAAGAAGCGCGAGTGTGGGGGCGCGGGAGGGGGAAGCCGCGTTTATTGCGTGCAGCGCAACCGGCAGCTGCAAACAGGGGCTGGGACAGATGGTTGCGCATGGGGTTGGCGCAAGGATTTCGCAGCTTGCTGCGCATACGGAGGAAAAAGAAGGATGGAAAACGCGCGTTTGGTGCGGAAAAACAACTGAAGGGGAGCTTGAAGGGCTTGCGGTTTTGCAGGAAAATGCGCAGCAGGCGCTTTTGTGTGAGGGTTGTGCGCGCGCAGAGGAGGGTTGCGGGCATTTGGTCAATGTTGATTTGGCAGGAAGAACTGTAAGCCTTGGGAAAAGGGGCGCTATTTGGGGGGAAGGTTTTGAGGTGGTTGGGTTTGGGGCGCTAAAGGAGGGCGGGGAAATTTCCTTTGAAGCTTATTTTCCGCCTGAAATATGGATTGCATACGGGGGCATTGAATGAAAGGGCAGGCGTCTCTTGAACTGCTTGTGGCGGTTTTGGTGCTGGTTTTATGCGTGGGTGCGTTCCTTGGGGCGCTTGGGAAAGCAAATGCGGCCGGCAGGATGGAATATTGGAAGGAAAAGCAGATGCTTTCCAATCAGGCGCTTCTTGCGCAGGAATATTGGGGCGTGGGAAAAAATCTGCACATGAGAATTGAGTGGGAAGAGTGGAGGGCAAACGGAGACGTTGTAGGTTCTGTGAGGAACAATGCAAGCGCAAAAAGCGCAGTAAGGGTTTATGCGGGTGTTGGGGCACGGGAGATTGAAAAAAACTGGCTGGAGGGCGCATAGGAAGGAGTGTCTATGAGAGGGCAGCTATACCTTGATTTGACGGGTGCGTTCCTTGCGCTCATGCTAATTGCCGCAAGCGGGTTTGCCGCACTGGAAAAAATGGAAAAAGGGCAGATGGAAGCTGCGGCGCAATGCAGTGCAAAAATGCGCGCAGTTTCTTATGCGGATTGGGTTGTGAAGGGCGGCGGCACTGTGTCAAAAAGCAATGCGGATGGAAGCGGATATTATTTGCACCATGAAGTGGATGCGCAAAAAATAAGCATTGATGGGAGCGAGATTGGGATTTCTGTTTTTGCAATTGAAAACGGGCAGGAAAAAGAAATTGTGCGCAATGCGGGCGCTGCGGGGACGGAGGCGAACGTGGGGGCTTTGGCAGCACAGGGCAATGGGTGGGAAGCTGATTTTGGGGGAGTGGTTGGGGCTGCTGCGGCTGCGGAAAAAAGTGCGCAGGAAAAGCTGGGCGGAGCGCAGGGAATTGCAAATGAGGCAAGGCAGGGGGGATTTGGGCAGGCTGATGGGCATGGGATTTCTGGCGGGTGGGAAGGATGGAGTGGAAATGCTTACTGTGTTAACAGGGTTGCGCTTTGTGAAGGGAAAATTTGCAGGGTGAGGGTGTGCGCGTATGATGACGCTTGAGGCGCTTTTTTCGCTGCTTGCGCTGCTTATTGTAATTTCAATGCTGCCTGCAGCGCCCGAAGAATGCATGGAAGGGGGGCTTTTGCAAATGCAGGGTGCGCAGGATGCTGCAAGCGTGCTTGAGAAAAGCGGGGCAATTGACAGGTTTGCAAATTGGGCTGCGCGGCAAGCGCATGTGGGCGGGCAGGAGCCAGTGGAAATTACGGCTGTTGGAAACGGAAATGGTTTTGAAGAAATTCTCAGGGACGTTTCAATTGCATCGGGAAAATGCATCGGGCTTGTTGCGCATGGGAAAAGCGCGTATGCGTGCAAAGGGGAAATCGCGTACGTGGAGACAGGTGCGGCTGAAATTTATGCAACAAAAAGGATTGCGGTGGTGGATGGGGGTTTTGCTGACGTTGTTGTGGAAGTTTGGCATGGACAATGATTTAAATAATCTTTTATCCAGAACTGATGCAAAGGTGCAAAAACATGAAGATATGGGAGTTTGTTCTTTCTGCGCGGTTTGCGTATTTGCTGGGTGTTCTTTTTGTAGGGGTTTCTTTTGCGCAAACAAGCGCGCTTTCTACTGCGCTGCACGACCTTTGCGTGGGAATAAACAACCTTGTGCCTGTTGCCGCAATGCTCATGGTGCTTCTTGCATCCGTGATTTATGCGGTTGGGCAGATGATGGGCGCTGAAACAAGGGCAAGGGCGAACGTGTGGGCAACCTCGTGCCTTACGGGTGCGATTGTGGGAATATTGATTGCGACCATTGCGCCGGAAGTGCTCAGGGTAATGAACGATGACTCTGCTATTGAATGCTGATTTTTTATGTACAGCGTAATTTTGCCTGTTTTGAATGAAGGGGCGAGCATAGGGGGAGTAGTAAGGGAGCTTCTTTTGGATGAGGAATGTGTTGTCGTTGTTGCTGATGACGGGTCTACGGATGGCACAAGAGAAGAAATTGAGGCGCTTAAAGGCAGTAGGGCTCTTTTTTTGGACAGGAGTAAAGAAGCGGAGCACGGGCTTTGCATAAGCGCGCTGCATGCGCTGGAAAAAGCAAATGGGAAATTTGTTGTTGTGATGGACGCTGACGGGCAGCATCCTGCGCAAAAAGTGCGCGAACTTGTGCAGGCGCTAAAAAACGGCGCGGATTTTGCAATAGGCACAAGGGAGGATTGGAAGAGCATGCAAATGCACCGCAAAATAATATCCCTGTGCGCTACTGCGATTGCAAATGCATCGTTGCTTGCGAGGGGGAAAAGAATGGTGCAGGACCCCATGAGTGGGTTTTTTGCAGCAAGGCTGCCCCTTGCAGTGGTAGTTGCAAAAAAGGGAAGGTTTGTTGGGAAGGGATACAAGGTGCTTTTTGAGATGCTAAAATATGCGCCAAAGGAAATTGCAGTTGCGCAGGTTTCATTTAGGATGGGCATGCGGGAAAGTGGGGAGAGTAAAATAAGCATCAAGCACGTGTTTTATTTTTTGCAGGCTGCGCTTTTTTGAAATGCTGCCGGGTTGGGATGCACAGGCTATTTTACTTCCAGTGAAAAGCCGTCGTATGCTGCGGTTGTGTTGGGAAAGATGGCCTTTGCCTCCTCTTCAAGCAAATTGGGAGGGTAGCGGCTGCTTATGTGTGTGAGCAGCAGAAGCTGCGAGCTTGATTTTTTTGCTGCTTGGGCTGCGTCAATGCTTGTGCTGTGCATGTGCTCTTTTGCAAGCAGGGCATCTTCTTTTGAAAAGGTTGCCTCGTGTATTAGCACATGCGAGCCGCGCGCAAGTTTGGCAAGTGCAGGGCAAAATGAGGTGTCGCCAGAATATGTTATTTTCTTCCCTTCCTGCACGTAGGTTATTTCCTTGAGCTTTATTGTTTTGCCGTTTATTTTGAGCTTGCCTTTTTCCTTTATCTCTGTGAACTGCGGGCCCTTGAGCCCGAGGAACTTTGCCTTGTCCTTATGAAAGCGCACCTTTGGCTTTTCGCAAGCTGCAAAAGAGAAGCTTCCGTTTGGCATGTGGTTGTTTTGCGCCACCTGCATTGTGAAATCGCCCATGTCTATTGTTTGCGCTCCTGAAAACTCGTGCACGCGCACCTGCGGGCGGTTGTGGAATAAGCCGGATGTGCCCTTGGGGCCGTAAACGTCTATTATTTTTTCCCTGAGGTTGAGTTTTATTGTTTCTGCCAAGCCAAATGCGCCCAATGTGTGGTCAAGGTGCAAGTGTGAAAGGAAAATCGCGCGCACTTTTGCGTATGAGATGCCATATTTGAGCATTTGCCTTTGCGTGCCCTCCCCACAGTCAAAAAGGAAAACTTCGCCTTCGCGCACGAGCGCAACTGAAGGCAGGCTGCGCTGCACTGAAGGTGTGGAGGAGGAGGTGCCGAGGAACACGAGCTTGAACATGGTTGGATTTTTGCAATGCTGTATAAATAGGTGCGCTTTAGCCTATGCCGCTGCGCCAGCGCTGGGAAGCTTGGAGTATTTCGTCTTTGGTGCGGGCAAGCAGATGGGATGTTTTCTTGAGATTGGATTTGGTGCAAATGCCCAAAATTTCGTCCATGTGCGATGGCAGGTGCAGCCAAAGAGCATGGGCTGCAACAACAGTTTTGTCCCTGTGTTTGGAGTAGTAAATTGCGCCCAAAAAATCCAAAAAAAGCGGCTGCTTGAAATTGGGTTGCTGCTTGAATGCGAAGTCGGCAGTGCTTATGAATTTTGAGTCGGAATTGGTTTCTAGGAATAATTGGAAAGCGTTTTTGAGCATTTCCAAAAGCAGCGGGGAATATCCTTCGCTGCGGATGCTGAGGGACGGGTTTTGCATCGCCGCAGAATAGATTTGTTTTGGAGTTGCGCGGGCGCGCATTGCAGCTTGAAATGAGATGTTTGGCAGGAGGGCTGGCGGCAGGGGTTGGTGTTCTACATTGTTAAAATCAATGTTTTTGAGTGGCATGAGGGCGCGCCTTGTTTTTGGAAGAAGAAGCAAATCCTCAGAGAGAACCCTGCTGAAAAGCCGCCTGCAAGCGCGCACTGCCGTGCCTGCGAATTGGCGCGGGGAACTTGATTTGCCCGGTTGCATAACCATGTTATTATTATGCCGGGGGAGTTATTAATTCTTTCGTAATTTGTGGCTTAATGGGTATAAAGTATGCGTTTGGGGCGGCTATTTAAATGCCTATGGGCAAATTCATTTGCAGGTGATATTTATGGTAGATATTAAGCTATTGGCAAGGCTCTCAAATGCTTTTGGAATTCCGGGGCACGAGGGGGAGATAGCGGAAATAATGGCAGTGGAATTCCACAAAATGGGATACATGGTGGAAATGGACAGGATTGGGAATGTTATAGCGCGGGAAAAGGGCGTTGGAGAAGGCGCGCTCATGGTAGGGGCGCACATGGACGAAATTGGGCTCATGGTAAAATTCATTAATGACAAGGGGTTCATACGCTTCATAAAGCTTGGTGGAATTGACAATCGGATACTGCTTAACCAGAGGGTCGTTATAAAGACTGCCAAGGGGAAAATTTACGGGGTTGTGGGAAACAAGCCGCCTCATTTGCAAAAAAGGGAGGAATCAAAGGAGGCGATAGACAACAAGCAGCTTTTCATAGATGTTGGGGCGGCAAGCAAAAAAGAGGCGGAAAAAATGGGGGTTGCAATAGGCGACCCGGTTTGCTTTGACATGGAGCTGAAAGCGCTTAACGGAAAACTTGTTACGGGCAAGGCGCTTGACAACCGCGTGGGGTGTTATGCGCTGCTGGAGGCTGCCAAGAGGCTGAAAGGGAAAAACATAATATTTGTGGGCACTGCGCAGGAGGAAGTTTCAACTTTTGGAAAGGGAGCTGCAATCGGGGCATATAATTTTCAGCCGGGCGCGTTTATTGCGCTTGATGCTGCGATTGCAGGGGACCATCCTGAGATGGGAGAGGATGATGGCATCGTGCACCTTGGAAAGGGGCCTGCGCTCACATTGGTTGAGGCAGGAGGCATGGGAAATGTTGCGGATGAAAAACTGCGCTCGCGAATAATGGGCGTTGCGAAAAAGGCTAAAATCCAGCTGCAAATAGAAGTGGTGGAAGGAGGGGCGACTGATGCTGCAAGCGTGTACGGGGTGCGTGGAGGCATTCCGTCCATTGCGCTTGGCATTCCTGCAAGGTATATACACTCAAACGTTTCAGTATGCAGCCTCAAAGACATAGAAAAAACAGTTGAGTTTCTTGTGCAGGTTGGAAAAGCGGATTTGGGATAAGTCATTGTGTGCAGGGGGATTAATCCTTGTTTTTTAGCAGGTATGCGCCTGTTACAAGTATCACAAGGGCGAATGCCGCCAAAGAGAGCAGTGGGTTTTCAAGCAGGAAAGAAGATGGGGCGGAGGGAGTGTGCGCGGATTGGTTTTGCGGCTGCTGAAGAAGCGAGCCTGTTGTGTTTGCATAGGCATCAAGGGAAGTGGAGTTGGTGAGCAGGCCCGAGTAATTTGAAGCTGCTTCTGCAAGCGAGCGCAAAATTCCTTGGGGTTCAAGGCCGTGTTCCGCAGGCGCATAAAGCGAGGCGTTTATGCTTATCAACTCGCTTGTGTTGGGCTGGTTTTGGGAAGGCACAAAAGTAAATTCTATTTGGCGGCTAAGGCTTGAGTTTGCTGCGCATTCGCCCTCATACACGATGCATGCGAGCGTGAAGGAAATTTCCTTTGTGTTTGAGCCTTCAAATTGCAGCGTGGAATTTTCAGGCGCGCTTGCAGTTATGAAAATTTCCACTTTGTCGCTGTCTATCCCTTGCAGTGCAGAAGTTGGGATTGCCCAGAACACTGTAAAATTTGAGCGATATTGGTAGCCGGGCAGGAACGCGCCGCTTGCACCTTCGCCCCAGGAAACTGAAATAAGTTCCTGCACATTGTAGCCTTCTATCGTGATGTTAAGCGGGGCTGCCAGAAGCAAGCCTGTTGCCAAGGCTGAGAAAAAAACCATAAGTGATGGCCGCATGGGTTGGACTTTGGCGGCGTTTTATATAAACGTTTTGGTGAAGGAAAAATCTGAGAAGGAAAAAATAGAAAGCGGGCATTGCTGCCCGCCCTAACAAAAAAAATTTAAGCGTTTTTCAGCTTTGCGCTGTACACGTAGCCGTCTTTTCCAAGATAGTACATGTAACCGGACTCTTTGGAGATTTTCTCGCCGCCGATTTTCTTTTTCCTGCCGCTCTTGTTGTGCTTCATTGGGGCAGCCCATACGTAGCCGTCTTTACCGATGTAGTAAAGATAGCCGTTTTCTCTTTTTATTTTCTCTGTTCCGATTTTCTTTCCCATCAAATACACCTCCAACAATAAATAACGAGGTAAATACGCCGTATTGTTTTTTAAACATTCGCATTTTGACCCCGAAAGGTGCCTAAAAGTGGTAGGCTGCTAGCCGAAATCAAGGGTGGATTGCCTTCCTGTTGGGGGCGGCTGAAGAGGAATTTTACGGCGGTTGGACGATGCTGGTTCGCTTTTGGCGCGTTTGCCGGCGGCTGCGTTTTCTTTTGTGTGCGCAGGGTCCGCGGCAGCCGCATTGGCTGGGGGCGTTTTTTGAAGAGGAGAGCCGCGGGTGGTTGCGGATGCCTTTTCTGCAGGAAGAACTATTTTGGGCTTTTTTGCGCCGTGTTTTTGCGCCGGTTCTTTTTCAACAGCCTTGTTTTTGCCGCTGCCCAAGCCAAGCAGTTTTTGCGTTTTTTCCACAGTTGTGCCAAGAAGAAATGCAAGCTCTGCAATTTCAAGGGAATACGCTGCAAGGGTTCCCTGAGGGTCAAGATGCGCCAATTTGGACAGCAGGGGCAAATATTCCGAAAATGCCCAAAGAGGGCAGTGAAATGCGGAAGATGCCTTGCGCGCAAGGGATTTTTTTATTGCGCGCTTTTCCTTTGTGGCACCCATTACGCGTATGAATGAAGGGTAAGAGTAGGAGGCGAATTTGCCATAGGGGGATTGTTTTGAGAGTGCGACGCCTGCGCCCATAAGCGCAGTTGAATAGCGCAAAAAGCCCCAATACTGGCGGTTGGATATCCTGCCGTCAAAAATGTCCGCGCGGGAGAGCATTGAAAAGGCTGCTGCCAGCTCCGCGGGCTTTTCGTATTCCACGGGCACGTTTTCAGCTATCCATAATTTGAGCGTGTCATGAGGCAGCCCGCAGGACATCAAAAGGGGCCGGCAATCAGAGTAGGAGGTGCCTTTTAGAATGCCGCGCACTGTTTCAAAAACATTTCTTTCGCGCTCGCGGGAATTCGGGGAAAAATTGCGTGCCTGCAAATCATTGAGGGCGGCACGCACGTCGCCTTGGGAATTTTGCGCAAGCAGGTGCAGCTGCGCGTCGTCAAGCTGGATGCGCTCTGCTGCGCACACTCGCTTAAGAAGGGAGAGCGTTGCATGCACGTTCACTTTTTTGAGCTCTATTTTTTCGCACATGCCGCGCAGAAGGGAGAGATTTTTGCTGTATGCGTCTGTTGCGGTTATTATGAGCGGTTGCTGGCAGGCACCGGCTATTTTTGCAAGGGCACTGACAGCACCCCTGTCTTCCGCAGCCGCAAAATCCGCGTCGTCTATAAGGAGCAGTTTTTTTGCGCCAAAAAGGCCTGAGGACAACGAGGCAGGGCCCAAAAGCGCGCCAATGGATGCTGAGCTCCTGTCCGCTGTTGAGTTGAGCTCAAGGAGTTCCCAGCCAAACTCGCGCGCAAGCGCGTGCACGCTTGAGGTTTTGCCGCTTCCACAGGGACCGTGCAGCAAAAGCGGGCCAGGATGTTGGCTTTTTTCCCATGTGTAGGCCCATCTGCGCATCTTTGAGAATGCCTCTTCGTTGCCTGCAAGTTCCCCGAGGGAAAGGGGGGAGTATTTCTGCGTAAAGAGCATGGGAAGTGTTGGCAATTAACATTAAAAACCTCTTCGGGTGGAAACATCTGGTGTTGATGTGGGCGCAAAGCCTGATTTATCTGTTAAAATGTGCGGCTTGGAAATGGGCAACCCCCTTGTGCTTGCATCCGGGATATGGGGGACAAGCGGGATGCTTCTTGCGCGCGCTGCAAAAAGCGGGGCAGGGGCGGTAACGTCAAAATCCTGCAGCCTTGAGGCACGGGAGGGGCATAAAAACCCGACAATTGTGCTGCACGAGGCATACGTGCTTAATGCAGTGGGGCTTTCCAACCCAGGTGCAAATGCGGAAGTGGAGGAGCTTAAAGAGGCAAAGAAGCATTGCTCAAAAATAGGCGTGCCGATAATCGCAAGCGTTTTTGCACGCTCGGCGGAGGAATTCGCGCAGGTGGCGCAGATAGTGATGGAAGCGAAGCCGGACGCGATTGAGCTTAACCTGTCGTGCCCGAACGTTGGGGCGGAAGGGAGGATGTTTGCGTGTGTCGGGGAAGATGCGGCCATGGCGGTGGGCGCGGTGAAAAATGCCGTTGATGTGCCGGTGTTTGCAAAGCTTACGCCTAGCGTGTCGGACATTGTAGGGATTGCAAAGGCGGTTGAGGGGGCGGGTGCTGATGGGATTGTTGCAATAAACACAATGCCCGGAATGCTCATTGATGCAAAGGCGCGCATGCCCATACTGTCAAACAAGGAAGGCGGGGTGTCGGGCGCTGCGCTAAAGCCGATTGCCCTGCGCGCGGTTTACCAAGTTTCAAGGGCTGTTGAAATACCAGTGATAGGCACAGGTGGCATCATGAATGGGGAGGATGTTGTTGAAATGCTCATGGCAGGCGCGGCTGCGGTCGGGGTGGGAAGCGCAATTTCCTACCACAGGAACGCCCTTGGGGAAATAAGGGATGAGATTGGTGTGTTCATGAAAGAAAATGGGTATGGGAAAATAAGCGAGCTTGTGCTTCAAGAGTGAAAAAATGCTGCCAAAAGAGCATACAATAGTGTCAGTGGATGAGGAGAACCCACAGACTAAAACCATTTATGTTGGATGTGAGGACATGCCAAAGCCCGGGCAGTTTTACATGGTGTGGCTGCCGGGGGTGGAGCAAAAGCCCTTTAGCGTGGCAGGAGTTGCGCCGCTGAGGTTTTCCGTGTGTGCTGTTGGGCCATTCAGCAGCAAATTCGCATCTATGAAAAAAGGCGGGAAAGTGTGGCTGTGCGGCCCTTATGGGAACTCTTTTTCGCTGCATGGGAAAAAGATAGTTGCAATTGGAGGAGGGTATGGGGCCGGGCCGATGAGATACCTTTCACTGCTTGCAAAAAAACAGGGTGTGGAACCGGTTTTGATAATAGGTGCGCGCTCAAAAGACAGGCTCATGAAAGGGGAAAATGGGATGAGGACAGTGTTTGCCACCGATGACGGCTCGCAGGGGATAAAGGGAAATGCGGTGGATGCGCTAAAGGGCGTTTTAAAGGAAGGGAAAGTGGATGTTGTTTATGCGTGCGGACCTGAAAAAATGATGGGCGCAGTTGGAAAGCTTTGCATTGAAAAAGGCATAAAATGCCAGCTGCTTCTTGAACGATACATGAAATGCGGGTTTGGCATGTGCGGCCAGTGCTCAATCGGGGAGAAGCTTGTATGTTTTGACGGGCCGGTTTTTGGAGCGGAAATTGTGGAAGACGTGGAGTTTGGAAAGTTCCACAGGGATTGCGCGGGAAGGAAAAAAATACTCTGAGCATTGCGCTCCGATTATTTGCACTTGCCTATTTGCGCAGTGATTTCGCAAAAACAAGCAGAAAGGAATCAAGCTTTTCCATAGGTATTGTTGCGCCTGCGGCTATTTTGTGCCCTCCGCCTGCGCCGCCAAAGTAGGAGGCGCATTCATTTAGGGTTGCGCCAAGATTAAGCCCTGCCTGCACAAGGGATTTTGTTGCGCGTGTTGAAATTTTGAGCATGTTTGGCGCGTCCGAATCAAGCGCTATTGCAAGGATTGGTTTTTGCGCCCTGCCAACCAGCATCCCCGCCACGACTCCGATTATGGAATCGGAAATTATGCTGCGGCCGTCAAGGAAAAGAAATGGCCCGAAATCCTCAAGGTTGCGCTGCGCGAACCCTATTCCTTCGCGCAGGTTTTTCCGGTGCAATGCAAGCAGGGAAATGGCGGCGCGGATGGAATCCGGGTTGCCGAGGCAAACGCCAACACCGGTTTGGGGCTCGTTGTTCCTTCCACAGGCATTAAGCAGGGTGGAAAATTCGCTTGCGTCGTAAAGCTCGGTGTTGGGCGGCTGATTGTGCAGTAGGTAGTTTTCGCACACAAGGTGTGAGGGTGTTGTTGCGCTGCCGTCTTTTGAAAGATATTGTGCAAGCGCGCTTATGAGCGCCCCTTGCTCTTCTTCGCTAAGGCTAAGATAGGTGTGCGGAGCGCTGTTTTTTTGCGCAAGGCCGCAGGAAGAGAGGAATTGCTCGCATCTGGAGAGGTCGCCGCTAATGCCTGGGAGATACGGGTCGTCTGCAAAAAAGAGCATCTGGGCAAGCGACCGGCTTGCCTTGCCAAAGAGGCGAAGCCCGTAGTAGCGTTTTGCAAGCCCTTGGGACTGCGCCTCCTGCAGCATCAGAGAGTTGAGGCTTTCCGGGTCGGAAAGAGGCGATTGCACATCCCCAACTGCACCCACAATTCCAAGGTGCGCGTGGGTTTTGAACACAAAATAACAGATGCCTGCCGCGGATATGTGCGTGTCTCCGTTGAAATTGAAAAGATATGGGTTCACTTCAAGGTGCGCAATGCCGGCGCGCTGGTGGTGGTCAAGAACTACAACACTTCCCTTGAGTTCGTCCATTTCTTTTGCGCCGCTTCCAAGGTCGGTAAAAATAAGCTCTTCCTTGTTTTTGAGCGAGTGGATGAGGGAAGGGCTGAGTTTTTTCACGTTTTGGATGGTGAATGAGATTTTTTCCTGCGCCAAAAAGGCGGCCGTTATGGAGCTGCTTGTCAAGCCGTCGGCATCAAAGTGGCCGACTATGTGCGGGCGCTTCATGCGCAACGTTTGCTCGCGTGCCTCGTTGCAGCGCGCAAGAAAGGAGGAAATGTTGCCTTGCATGAAAACAGCTCAGAGAAGCGCAAGCCTGTGGCTGCGCATTGTTATTGTGGGGAGTTTTTCTTTTTTGAGGCGAAGGCGCAGGAAGGCATCATTGGTGCACACAATAAAGTGGTGTTTTTTGGCAAGGGAAAGTATGGAGTCGTCTGCGTTCCCGCTATCCATAAGGACGGTTATTTTTTTTGTGCCAATCATTGCAAGCGCGCTTTTGGAGGCTATTGCTTTTTTGTCTGTGCCGGTGGTGAAATTTTGAAGCTCAAGCACCACACTTTTTGTTGTGAAAAAAGAGTGCTGCACGCCAAGAAGCTGGTTTGTTTGCTCAAAAATGTCAGCGCCGGATTCAAACGGGAGGATGAGGAAATTCGCATCAAGGAGGACTTTGCGCATGGGTTATTTTCCCCATAAGAGTATATAAGAGTAAAGGGCAAATAGAAAGCATGGTAATCGTGCTTAGGCTCGGGCATCGCAAAATCAGGGACCAGAGACTCACTACGCATGTGTGCCTTGTTGCAAGGGCGTTTGGCGCGGATGGGATAATTATAGACGGGGAGGAAGATAGAAGGCTTATCGAAAGCGTGCAAAAAGTAGTGCAAAAATGGGGAGGGGTGTTTTTTGCGCGCCAAACCCCAAAAGGCGCCAGGGAAATAGAAAAATGGAAAAGGGAAGGTGGAAAAATCGCGCACCTTACAATGTATGGGGAGAGAATGCGGGATGTGGCTGCCGTGGTGCGCCAAGAAAAAAAATTAATGGTAGTGGTCGGCGCGGAAAAGGTACATGGAGAGATTTACAGGCTTGCGGATTATAACGTTGCGATAGGGAACCAGCCGCATTCGGAGGCTGCTGCGTTGGCTATTTTTTTGGACAGGTACTTTGAGGGAGAAGAACTGGAAGGGGAATTCAAAGAAGCGCGTGTTAGGATAAAGCCCAATAAATGTGGAAAAAGTGTTGTTAAGTGTGAAAGTTAAGACAACAAATATAAAGAACATAAGCCAGAATATTGTTGGTATAAAGGTGTTTTTTATGGCGCGTAAAAATAATAGTGGAAAAAAGGTGCAAATTCAAAAACACAGTAAAGTAAAGCAGGGCAAATCCCAAGTTAGGATAAAAAATGCAAAAACAAAGATACACGGCACAAAACTCCACGGCGCAAAAGTTGTAAAGAAAATTCCGATTAAGGCCACGGCAAAGCGCGTCAAAAAACAACAATACACCCTTCAAAAAACGCTTCTTACTAGTGCGGCGGTGCGCACATACCTCATAGGCGCGGCTGGTGAAAACACCATTAACGTGTTGAGGGAATTCACGTGTGAGCTGTCTGATGAGGAACTTGCAAAAAAAGCAAAAATGAAAGTTAGCGATGTGAGAATAGTGTTGAACAAGCTCCATAATATGGGGATGGCGCAATACGCGCGCAGTAGGGATAAAGATAGTGGTTGGTACTCTTATGTCTGGCACATAGATGAGGGAAAAGAGAAGGATATTTTGATGCCGGTTTACAAAAACAGCCTGCCGCAGGGTGAAGAGGGGGAGGTTTGTATTGTAGAAGGTGAGGGGGATAAATATTTTTGCTCGGGTTGTGGCAGTTCTAGCGTCGTGGATTTTGGCACTGCAATGGACAGGCAGTTTAAATGCGCAGGTTGTGGTTGTGATTTGAGTTTTTGGGAAAAGAAAAAGATTGATTTTTAAGCAATCGTGCCCTTATTTATTCATAGCGGGATAGGGTAGTTTGGAGTGCCCGCTGGGCTCATAACCCAGAGATCGGTGGTTCAAAACTAAAAGGCAAAGGAATGCCTTGGGCCCACTCCATCTTCAATTGAAGATTGGATAAACCTATAGTTGAAAATCCACCTCCCGCTATTTTTATTTTTAAATTAGGTTTTTGAGGGGAGAGGGTATAATTCCACTATTCTTAATAGATAATAATAAAAAATAGATTTATTGTGATATATATGTAACTATAGTTACAATAATAACTAATAAGGCTCTAAACAATAATTAAAGAAATTTAACATATATTATTTAGTTTATACTTTTTCTTTAAAAACAAAACTAGGAATAAGGAAAAATAGTGGAAGTCTGACCCCTCTCTTATTCACTTGGCAGTCCAGAAAGCCCCTTTCCTACAACAACCACATCTTCCACAGATTTAACATTTTTATATAAAATACTCTTATCCCTCAAAATCCTTTTTGCCTCGTCCTTTGAAACAGAGCTGAGGGGCTCCATTGTAAGGCGCACAACCTCCCCTCTTTCCAAATCAATAAGTATTTCATGCACTCTACCTAAAAACTTACCACCATCAGTATAAATATCCATATCATACAATTTTGACGCTTTCAATACCATCTTCTCACCCTCTGAAATTGTTAACTGCTCTTGCATTACTATCTTCCATTTTAAAAAACTATCTTCTCCATACCTCTTTGTCCAAAAAACCACAACTTTAAACTTCCCTCACCACTAAATAATCCGCAATATCCCAAAGCATTTTTTTCGCATGTGTGTTTTTTACAACATCTAATTTTTCTTTTGCCTTGTCTACCTGTTTTATCGCATATTCCTGCGCTTTTTGCACTGCTCCGCTTTCCTTTAGCAATGCAATAACTTTTTCCACATCTTCCTTTGTTTTCTTTTCATTTTTCAAAAGCTTCAGCAGCCTTTTTCTTTTGCTAGTTTCAAGTGCCTCCAGCGCCCCAATCACAATGAGCGTTCTTTTCCCCTCCACAATATCCCCACCTATCTCCTTCCTGTATTTTTTTTCATCCCCTATTATATTGAGCACATCATCCTGTATTTGAAACACAATTCCAACCCCCATCCCGAATTTTGCCAGCGCATCTATCTCTTCTTGTGCGCCTCCTCCCAAAAATGCGCCTGCCCTGCAGCTGGCTTCTATCAACGCCCCTGTTTTGCCACCAGCCATGCCCAAATATTCCTCCTTAGTTACGTCCCACTTGCCGCTGCGGTGCCATCCCAATTCCACTGCTTGACCTTCCAGCACTTTTGTAAATGCCCCAAGGAGCATTTTTTGCGTTGCTAAGTTTTCTTCGGGCGCCTCCCCTGCCTGCAGCGCCGCTTTCCACACCATCATGAACAACCCATCACCGGCGTTTAGCGCCAGCGGCATCCCATACTCTATATGGAGGCACGGCTTTCCCCTGCGCATGAGCGATGCATCCTCAATATCATCATGTATGAGCGTAAAATTATGGAACATCTCAATGGCCGCCGCAGCCACCAGCGCCTTTTTTTCATCCCCACCCACCGCTTCACTTGCCAAAAGGCACATAGCAGGGCGCAGCCGCTTGCCCCCTCTCCCAAACAAATCCCAAATAGGCCCATACACTTCCTGCGGCCGGCTGTCCTTGGGCACAATCTCCCTTATTTTGCCCTCAACAATTGCGGATTTCTCTTCAAGGTATTTTACAACATCCATACTACCACTTCTCATGCAATATTATTAAATTCCCGTAGGTTTTTCATGTGCGGCAAAAAAAGAAAAAACGGGCCCAGAGGGATTTTCAACCAGAGGAATCCAACCCCGCACTTCTGAAACGAACAGGGGTGAAACCTCAGGGGAAATCAGGAGAATGCCAGTGTTCCCCCAGGTTTTCGAACCCTCGACATGTTGATTAAGAGTCAACCGCTCTACCAAGCTGAGCTATAGGCCCACCGGAATGCTTATGCAAAGGCAAAAATATAAATCATCTCCTTGGAAGATATGTGTGGTTACTATGGGCAAACTATTTGTATTGGCAGCCACGGCAGCATTGTTTCTGGCGCTTTTTGGATGCGCCCAAAATGTGCCAATCCCATCCGGCATTGATGCGCAGGGAAAACAATTCCGAGGCACCGACGGCGCACGCGTAACCATTGTTGAATTCTCGGATTTCCAATGTCCTTATTGCGCTGCGGCTCAACCAACACTTGAGCGGCTGCTTCATGAGTATGACGGCGAAGTGAAGCTGGTTTACAGGCACTATCCACTACCTTCGCACCCCAATGCGCAAAAAGCTGCAGAGGCATCCGAGTGTGCTGCAGATGAGGGACAGTTCTGGCAAATGCACGACGCAATGTATGCGAACCAGCAATCCCTTGACGCTGCAGGGCTTGCGCGCCTTGCAGCAGGGATAGGCGTAAGCGAAGGCAGTTTTTCCACCTGCATTGAAAGCGGTGAAAAAACAGCCAAAATTGCCGCAGACGTTTTTGACGGCAACCGCTTTGGAGTTACGGGCACACCCACATTTTTTGTGAACGGGATTCCGGTGGTGGGTGGCTCGTATGCGCAGCTCAAAGCCGCCATAGAAACGGGGACAGGGGTGAGGCGCAATGCTCCCTGATTTGAAGGAAATAGGAAGGCGCAGGCGCAAAAGCGGCATGACGCAGGCGCAGCTTGCAGCCTGCGCGGGCGTTTCACAGTCACTAATCGCAAAAATAGAGAACGCAAGCATCGAGCCTGCCTACTCAAGCGTAGGAAAGATTCTAGACTGCCTTGAATCAGCGGAAAAAAAGGAAGTGAAAAAAGCGTGGGAAATCGCAAGCAGGAAGATATTTTCCGTATCCACCCAAGACACCCTTGAAAAGGCGGTGGCGCTCCTGCGCAAGCACGGCTTTTCCCAAATGCCGGTAATTGCAAGCGGCAGGGCTGTCGGCAGCATAAGCGACGGAAAAATAATCCGGCTGCTGCAAGAGGGAAAGGGCGCAGCAACAATAACTGTGGGGGAAGTAATGGACGAGCCATTTGCGCGGATATCCCCAAGCGTTCCAATCTCCGTGGTGGCAGGCCTGCTTAAATACGAGCCCGCGGTAATAATAACTGAAAAGGAAAAAGCAGTAGGGATAATAACCAAGGCAGACCTTCTCAAGCTTTTTTAAACTGCTCTTAATTGGTGGTAACGTGGATGTTGAGTTGGCTGCTGACGTCCAGGGCATGGTGGACGACATAGTGAACGTGCTTGGCCTCGGGCACATAAACGAGTTCCGCATAATATGCATGCGCTCGCACAACGCAAGGGCTGCAGCGTATGCGCGCATATGGAACCTGCCAGACATCTGGCAAAAGGCACTGGAAGTAAAAACCTTTTACATAATAGAGGTCCTATCGGAAAAATTTGACCACCTTGGGGAAGAAGAAAAGAAAAAAATAATAATACACGAGCTGCTCCACATCCCAAGGACTTTTTCTGGCGCGCTTCTTGGGCACTCCTACGGCAAAACGTGCATAAACTCCAAAAGCGTGGGCGCGATTTACGCAGAATACATCAGAAGGAAAAAACCCTCAGGTGAATTTTAAATGCCTGTCAGAAATAAGATGGGAAAAAAATCCCAGCGCAAAGGAGCCCGCCGCACCAACGCTTAATACTGCCGCAAGCGCCCCGCAGCATACAAGCATGAAAAAGAGCGAGTGCGTTATCCCCCTATGTTTTGGGCGCACCAGCGCAAAAAGAGCAGTGAGAAAAACCGGCGGCGACAACAAAAACCCGACCAGCAACCCCATCTGCGCATTTTGCGCCACAAGCGGCGCAAACAGCAAAAACAAGGCCGCATACAACAGCCCTAGGGAAATCGCAAACACCGCCTTTGAAATCCTGCTCTCCTTATGATCTATGTCCGGCAGCACCGCCCCGAAAAGGCAAAGCAGCCAGCCGGAAAAAAACTCACCGAAAAACTGCTGCGCAAAAAAATACGCAAGAAGGAACAAAACCCCTGCAAATAGCATGTGGCGCACATAATCCACGCTAATCCGTTCCTTCCAGGGAGCGCAACATGCCTTTGAACGGCGCATAATATCGCAGGCAATCTCCCATTTTCCCGCCTTGTTTTTTGCCGCCAGCAGCCGCACGCGAATGCTGTGAAATGGAATAGTAAGCCTCGCCAAAAGCCGTTTCAAACATTATGGCTTCCTCATCGCTAAGCTGTGTGGAAGCCAAACACAAGGACGCAAGGCATTTGAGCTGTGAAAGCGCAGCCTTGCCCTGCGGATCAACGCGCTGGCGCGAAAATAAGGAAACCAATGTTTGCACAAGCGCCCTGAACCTTTCCTTTGTTGCATAAGAAAGCGTACGCATGCCTGCAAAAAAGCCCGGCTGCAGCACAACCGTCTGCTCCCCGCGGCTGAGCGTAGATTCAACTGCCTCTTTTTGCCGCATTAGCGGAACCTGCATCTGCAGCGGCACTGTTTGGCGCATGCATGCGCTTTCGCCTTCAACCGCCCTGAAAAAGTATTTTGAAGAAAAGCGCGGCTGGGGCAACTGCTGCTTTTCTGATTCCGGCTGCATCTGAAGTGGGCTCTCCATAGCCAAACCTAGTCGCTAGTTGGGAGTATGGACGAAAATGTTTATAAGCAATGTCGGGCGGGTTTTGGCGCAGCGCCTACCCCTCTCCATCCGTTGTGAGGTTTTTTATATACTCCTCTGTCTGCGCCCTCTCAACGTCGCTTACGCACGCATAATATTCCTCTCCCTTATACCACGCGCACGTGCCAGCCTTGCAGCCGCACAGCGCTTTTTTAAAGCACGCATAAACCGGCTGGTATTCGCACGTGGTCATCACGCTTTCATTCGCAGGCGCACAAACAGTCCCACTGCATCCAGTTGGCGCGCATTCGCTGTCTGCAACGCAGTTGTTAACCGGCAGCGCCCCGGTATTATTCACAGGCACCTGCACTGTAACGTTTGCAGCAAACCCCTTGCATTGCTGCCTTGCGCTTTCATTTAAAATTCTCTCGCACGCCTGCACATCGCCATGGCGCGCCCCAATCTCAAAAAAACAGTCATACATAAACTCCCCTGCCTTTTCGCATATCCGCACCTGCCCCAAATTCGCCCCAACCGTGAGGTAGCAGCGCGCAGCATCCTGCGCTCCGGCTATTTTTGAGCAAAAATATTCATCGTTCCTTCCGATTGCAATTGATTTGTAGCACGCATCCCTGCCTGCCGCTCCCAACTCCTCACATTGCCCGTATACTTCCGCCTCCGCATCTGACAGCATGAAAATTTCCTCAAGCTTCACGGTGCTGCCAATATTTTTGGGCGCAGGCACAATTACATTTTCAAGCCGAAAATTGCCATATTCGCGCGCATAACCCATCTGCTCCCCATTATATTTGTAAGAAAGCCCAACCCTCAAGGGTATGCCGCTTTTCTCTTCTATGCACAACTCCACCCTATAATCCCCAAACTGCGTAAGCAACGGGCTGTTGGCGGCTATCCCCAATTGCGCAAGCTGGTCAAGGCTCAGCTTCCTGTAATTTATCGCATATGCAATTTGCGTGCAATTTTCCCCATCGGCCTCTTTTGGCAGCATGTTTTCCTCAAATAACACTGCCCCATATTGCATCAATTCTTTTACGTACTGCGCATCAGCGCGCACCTGCTGTGCGCTTATGAATTCTGGCTCCATATCCTGCACATAGCGCTTTTCAATACTGCTGTTTTTCCTCACCCTCGCACATTCGCTTGCATTATTGAATTCGCCACATGCGAAAAATCCCTCCTGTGAACTGTAAAACTCCCACTCCCCCAAAATATTGCTTGCCGAGATAAACCTATCTCCTCCCGCCACAGCCACCTTATATCCGCTCTCCAGCCCGTCAGCCTCCTCCACAAATTCATACGCATAGCTTGTCTGGTTCGCCATTTTACCCATTGACGCAAAGAAAAATTCGGCAGCCGCATCCGTTTGTGCCGCCTGCGCAGGCGGCTGCATTGCAAAAAACGCCCACGCAATGGCTATCACAAGCAGCCCTATTGCCGCATAAATGGCATAATTTGTTTTTTCCACGTTTTTCTCCTGCTGCTTTTCCATGCTACCACCGTTTTTTCTTCAATGAGCCTAATCCATACTGCTTTTGACTTTTTATTACTTTTTCATTTGAGCCCCACAACCCACATCATCTGCCCGCGATTATCCGTATCACATCCCCCTTTGAAAGCCCTGCCTCTTTCCCGACCCTTCTCTTGCTCCTTGCATCCACCGCACCAACAAACCGCCCCTGCAAATCCGTGTGCACTTTTCCTGCCAAATCAAAAACAGTGCTGCCTTTTCCCATAAGCAATGCATCAGGGAGCACCCGCCCGGCCCCGTCGCAATACCTGTTCTCATCCTCAACCGGATAAACATCAACTAGTCCCAGCATCCCAAAAACCGCCGCGTCAACGATCCTTTGCACCCCGGTGCCCAACCCGCCATTGCCCTGCATTGTTTTTCTTATGGACGCAAGCGCATCCTGCTGCCTCTGGTCCATGGGCGCGCATTCCTCAAAATCCGCGTCTCCCGGCACGTATTTTATCTTGCCTGCAGCCGCTGCTTTGCGCAGCGCCAGCTCCCCTGCTGCAAACGTGGGCACCACAAGCATGCCAGCACAGCACTCCTTCAGTTTCCCCACGTTTTCCATTGAGCCCCGCATGTCGCATTTGTTTGCGGCAATTGCAATGGGTTTGCACATTCTCCCAAGTGCCCTGCAAAACTCCAGCCTCTGCTGCTCGCCCCACTCTATTTTTGCCGCCTGCAGGCCACATTGCTTTGCAGCCGCCTCACACTGCGCAAGGCTGGCATTTATCCCAG
>JAGVWK010000039.1 GCA_018304295.1 Microcaldota archaeon
GTGGGCAACCGCATCCCTCACAGGCGCGCTCTTTGGGATACTTATAACGTCTGTTTCCCAGCCTATTTTGAGCATTATATATCCGGGAATAAGCTGCAGCGGGGGCGATGGAAGCGTGCCATGCGCCAACGCCCCGGATGGCGAATGCGCCGCTGGGTTTAATTGTTGCCCTTCAGGGTTTCCTTTTGGCTATTGCATCACCGAGCAACAGCTCTGCATGGATCAGCAGCCGTGCGCAAATAGTGGCGAATCCTGCGCCATCCTTCTTTGCTGCGAACCATACCTCTGTGAGAGTCTAAGCCAAATCTGTGGTGCATCCGGCGGCGGTGGAACCTGATAGAACCTTCAACTGTTTTGGGATAACACACAATTCCCTGCCTGTAACCGCAATCCAAACTCTTTTAAGCGTTGTTTGCCAAATATCCCCATAATACTCTAATCTGCATAATCTAACTGGACGTGATAACAATGGCAAAAGTAACTGTACCTGCAATAGTTGAGGGCGGCAAGGCAACCGCAGGCCCGCCCATAGGTCCGACCCTTGCGCCCCTTGGCGTAAACATAGGGCAAGTCGTTGCGGACATAAACAAGAAGACCGCCGCGTTTGCCGGCATTAAAGTGCCTGTAAAAATAATCGTTGACAAGGCAACAAAAGCCTACGAAATAGAGGTGGGCAGCCCTGCAACAGGCGAACTCATAAAAAAAGAGCTTGGTATTGAAAAAGGACGAAAGGGCGGCGCGGAAGACCCCAAAACAGTGGGCGACCTACCGCTTGACACCGCAATAAAAATCGCAAAAATGAAGCGCGGCGGCTCGCTTTCAAAGTCCCTCAAGGACGGCGTAAAGGAAGTTCTTGGAAGCTGCGTTTCACTTGGGATAACGTGCGGCAAAAAGGATGCGCGCGAAATGATAAAGGAAGTGGCAGAGGGAAAGCACGACTCCTCCCTTGCCTCCTGATTTTCCAGAAGCAGGCATCCTCCCTGCATTCTTTTTAAAGCACGCGCTGGAAATAAAGCCGGTGCGCGCATGAAAAAACTCCCAATATTGCTTTTGCTTTTGTTTTGCAGCATCGGCTTTGCAGGCATACAATGGACATATAGTGCAAACGCCCCAATCTCTCATGCCCCTGCATCGGACTCAACTGCAATATATTTCTCCTCAGAAGACGCAAAGGCGCATGCGGTTTCGCTCTCTGGAAGGCTGCTTTGGTCCCGCTCTTTCCCCTCGCAAATTTCAACGAATGCAATTGAATTCGCGAACGGCGTGGCATTTGGCACCTCCGACGGGACGCTCAATGCGCTTGATGCGCAAACCGGCAGGACGATATGGCAGGCGCAGCTCAATTCCACCCCTGTTTCCTTGGCAGTTTCAGGGGGCATGATTCTTGCTGCAACCGACGTTTCCCTCAGCGCATTTTCCGCGCAAAACGGCGCGCTCTTATGGTCAACCCAGCTTGCATGGCGGCCCTCCTCAATAGGCGTTTCCTCCTCATACGTGCTGGTTGCGCATGGCGATTTTCTTGGCGCATTTTCCGCAACAAGCGGCAAGCCAATATGGTTCGCACAAACAGGCGGTGCATGGAACAGCGCACCCATTGTTTCCAGCCAAGCCGTGTATATTGGCAGCACGGACGGCTCTCTCTATTCTCTCTTGGAGCAAAACGGGCAGCAGCGCTGGTCTTTTCCCGCAGGCGGCTGGGCGGCTTCAACCCCTACAATAGGCGGCTCCTACATATACTTTGGCTCAAACAACGGATACGTTTATTCAGTTGACACTGAAAGCGGCCTGTTGCGCTGGAAATACAAGACAGGCGAGGCAGTATGGGCGCAGCCGCTGCTTTTCAATTCCGCAGGAAGCGCCCTTCTTGTTGCAGGCAGCAACGACAAAAAGGTTTACGTGCTTGATGCGCAAAGCGGCGCAGAAAAGATTTCCTTTGCAGCATCGGATTGGGTTACGCACGTGCTAGGCTCCCAAAGCAGCATAATAATTTTCTCGCGAGATGGAAAAGTTACCTCGCTTTCCCTATCCCCCTCCTGCAGCATAAAAACCCCGCAAAACGGCGCATTGGTTGGGGACGCTGAACTTGAAATTTCAGGCCAAGCGTTCTCAAACAGCCCCGCCTCCCTTTCAACAAGCGTGCGCATAAACAACGGGCAATGGGTTCCAACCTCCGGCAAGGAAAGCTGGACCGCATCCATTGACGTTTCAGGCTTTGCTTATGGCCCGTTGAAAATAGAGTGCAGCTCAACTGATTCCGGCTCAACTTCCGCCTCAACAAATTTTGCCTCAACGGTTGTGAAATCTCCCCAAGCGCCACTGCTTGCGCTCACCGCAGACATCCCTGCAAGCGTAAAGGCGGGCAGCCGCTTCACAGTGTCCGCCTATAACTCAAAAGGTGCGCATCTTCGCGCCATATCCGTTTATTTTAACGGCCAAAATAAAAGCGGCAACAGCCCACTCACTCTTGAAGCAACAACCGGCGGCATGCACCCAATCACAATCTCAAAGCCAGGCTATCAATCCTGGCAGCAAAAAATAGAGGTGCAGGGTGATTTCCCGCTTGTCTACCTTCTTGTGCCGCTGCTGCTTATCGCAGCCGCATTTGTGCTCCTAAAGAAAAAGAAAACAAGCGCAGCCTAACTTTTTTTCCAGCCTAATTTTCCTCTGCCTTTTTGTAAAGCTTTATTATGCTGGATTTGATGGTTACGGGTATTGGAACTGCCGCATCCGTAAGCTCAACGGTAAGCTCCTCCTTGTTCTCATCCATCTTCAAAACGCGCGCCTTTTCTCCCTTAAAGGGACCCGAAGTAAGCTCCACAATGTCGCCCTTTGATATGTTCGCAAGAGCCGGCTTTACCGCCTGCACAAGGTTGTCTATTTCGCTTATGTCCATCTGCTTTGCAAGCACTCCCTTTATGTGGGGTATGCGAAGCCCTGCCTGGCGTATCGCAACCTCGCTTTCAGCCTCCGCAATTATGTACCCGCGCAAATCCTCAAAGTGCGCGATTGCAAAAATCGGCAAATTCTCCTTGTGCACCTTTTTTGAGAGCATGTCTATTACTACCCTTTCCTGCCCTGCGGTTACTTTGTATACGAATATCATAAAATCTCCCGTTTAAACAACGTGCAGAAGCAGGGAAATGACAAGCCCCACAACGCCTATAAGAACCATGCCCGCAGCAGTTATTTTCGCTATTTTCTCATACTCGCTTTTGCGCGGCCTTGTTGCAACCGCCATCACGCGCTGCGAGCGTGAAATAAAATCCCGTGTTGCAAATATTATGTCCATGCCGCCACCCTCTAATTTATCAAATCCAGCTCAATTTCCTCGGTTTTTCCCTGTGCATGCTCAAGCGCATACTGGGGGAATTTCGTGCCTGCAATGACAACAAGCACGCGTATTGAGGATTTGTGCATCGCCTTTTCTATCCTTGCGCCCCATATTATGTGCGAGGAGGGGTCAATCCTCCTTGAGACTTCCGCAACAATAAGCTCCGCCTCCTTAAGCGTCATGTCCTCGCCACCCATAACGTTTATGAGCGCCTTGTTCGCAGTCGAAACATCCACGTCAAGAAGCGGCGAGTTCATCGCCGTCTCTATTGCAATGAGCGCGCGCTGGTCGGGCTTTGCGTCAACCGACGCCTCCCCTATCCCCACAACCGCGCACCCCGAGCCGCTCAATATCGTCCTCAAATCAGCATAATCCAGATTAACAAGCCCTGCCTTTGTGATAAGCTCCGCAATTCCTTTTACGGCTCCTGCAAGAACCTCATCCGATACCTTGAACGCAGTATTAAGCGGCAAGTCCGGCGCAATGGAAAGCAGCTTGTCGTTTGGCACAACTATTACGGTGTCCGCCTGGCGCTTTAGCTTGTCCAATCCCTCAAGCGCATTCTGGAATCTCGTCCTGCCTTCTGATGAGAAGGGAAGCGTAACAACCGCAATCGTGAGTGCGCCCGCAGCCTTTGCCTGCTCCGCAATTATGTGCGCGCTTCCGGTTCCCGTGCCTCCCCCCATGCCGCACGCAATGAACACCATGGTGGCGTCGGATAGCGCAGCCTTTATTTCCACAGAACTCTCTTTGGCTGCATTTTCCCCAACTGAGGGGTTTGAGCCCGCGCCCATGCCCCTTGTGAGCTGCTTTCCAAGGAGTATTTTCCTGTCCGCGCGCATTTTAACAAGGTGCTGCACATCCGTGTTCATTGCAACGAACTTCACTCCCTCAATGCCTATCTCATACATGCGGTTCATTGTGTTGCAGCCGGAGCCTCCGGTGCCCACCACGTATATTTTCGGCTTTGAGCTCTCAATGAACTTGAAAAGCTCCTCATCCTCTTTTGAGACAACAATGCCCTGCGGTATGTGCGCCTCAACGTTGTCCAATCCCAAATTATCAACTTTTGTTTCCGCCCAGCTAGGGGCATTTATTACACACACTATCTGGCAACGAAGGTTTATATCCCTTGCTTTTGCGCCTGCAAATTGCGGTTCACGAAAAATAGTTTACACTCCCGTCCGCAAATTGTAGCGGGTGGTTCGTGTGGCTGACTGGGAAAGGAAAAGACGCTATTTGGTGAAGCACGTCGGAGAGATGCCCTTTGGGCATCTCTGCAGCATCCTGAAAATCTCACGACAGACAGGATACACTTGGCTTAAGCGGCTTGAAGAAACAAATCTGGAAGGGCTGCTGAATGACAAGCCAAGAGGGCGCCCAACAGTCAAAACAGAAGAGAACGTAAGGGATGCTATACTGGAGCTGAGGGAGCGCTATGGCTGGAATGAGAAAGCCCTCAAGTATGGCTTGGCAGACAGGGGCATCAAAACAAGCTTTTACAGAGTGAGAAATGCCCTCGTAGAAGCGCACATGCTTGGAAAAGCGCCGCCCAGAAAACCCTTGGCAACAAAGAGGTATTGCCGCCCTTGGCCAAACCACCTCTGGCATTGCGACTGGAGCGAATACGATGGAGGGACTCTTTTTTCGCTTCTGGATGATTATTCACGCTATGTCGTGGACGCAATGGAATTTGATGAGCAGTCCACAAGTAACGCCCTCTTTGTAGTAAGAAGGGCTGTGCGTATGCACGGCGCTCCATTTCAACTCCTTTCTGACAGAGGTTCAGAGTTTTGGAACAATAGGGAAAACCACTCAAACTCATTTGGAGAAACTCTTGGCGAGCTTGGGATAAGCCAGATTGTGGCACGCAAAGCGCACCCTCAGACAAATGGCAAGATAGAGAATTGGTTTGGGGTGTGCAAGCGCCAATCCTGGCGCTTCTTCACCCTTGAGGATTACAGATACCACTACAACTATGAGAAACCAAATAGAGGGATAGGGTGGCAAAAGCCCTATGAACGATACAACGCATTCATACTGTGAAAAGTGTCAAGGAATTATCGTGAACCGCAATGCAGCCTGGAAAGCGCAAAGATTTTTAAACACCTTTCACATAATATTTACGGCAAGATAGGCAGGGAAGGTAGGGGCTTCCTGCAACTGCAAATCCCCTTTGGCAGTGCCGAAAAGCCGCTG
>JAGVWK010000007.1 GCA_018304295.1 Microcaldota archaeon
TTTTCAGAGGGCGTATTTTCCTCATTCAAAAGAATGCATGGCGAGGAAGTGTTTTGCAGGACAAAGAAAAGTATACATGACGAGGTTTGCATGAAATTCGTGCTGCTGGAAGGCAATTTGCCCAAATTGTGGGCTTAAACAGCAGGTGGGCAGCGTGAGCTGCCGCTCACGCTATGATTTGTTCACCACAGCATGTTGAAGGCAAATCCAAGCAATAATCTTAAACTCGTTAGAACAAAGTAACAAGGGGGGAATATATGGAAAATATTTTTTTTGATATCTCAAGGCTCAAGGCAATTGAAAAAAATTCGATTGTAGGCAAGACAGTTAGGATAAGGAAGCCTGCACTTGTTTCAATAGGCAGGAACAGCATAATAGACGACTTTGCATACATTTCGTGCCAGCTTGAGATGGGGGACTTCAGCCACATTGGCGCAGGTTGCCACATGATTGGAGGACCGCAAGCAAAGGTGAGCATAGGGAACTTCGTGAACATTGCGCCGAGCGCAAACATCGTCGCAGGGCAGAACGATTATAGGACAGGCGGGCTTGTGGGGCCGACCATACCCGAAGGGCATGGGGGCCATGCGGATGTGCGGGAAGTGGAGATAGGGAACCACGTGCTGCTGGGCTGCAATGTTGTTGTGCTGCCGGGAGTGCGGCTGCCCGAAGGAGTTTCGGTTGGGGCTTTTTCGCTTCTTAAAAGCAACGTTGAATACAAGCAGTGGACGCTTTATGCAGGCGTGCCTGCAAGAGAAATCGGCAAAAGGGACGGCAGCCTTATGAAGGCGCAGGAAGAAAAGCTAATGAAAGCAGTGCAGGAGGGATTGCTGTGAATTTCATCAACCAGATAGAGCCGGTATACGGCGAAGAGGAAAAAAAAGCAGTTGCTGAATACATGAACTCAGGCGGCTGGCTCACCGAGTTCAAGCGCACACGTGAGTTTGAAGGGATAATAGCACAATACGTGGGCTCAAAGCACTGCTCTGTTGTGTCAAACGGCACTGCCGCACTCATGCTTGCATATGCCGCGATAGGGCTGAAACCCCGGGACGAGGTGCTGGTGCCTGATTACACTTTTGTTGCGACTGCGAGCACGATAAGCATTTTTGGGGCAAAGCCGGTGTTTGTGGACATAGAAAAGCAAAGCCTGTGTATGGACTTTGAAAAAACAGCCAAGGCCATAACGCCGAAAACAAAGGCAGTGGTGCTTGTGGACATAAATGCGCGCTACCCGCAAAAAATGCGCGAATTTGCAAAAATGTGCAAGGAAAAGGGCATCTGGCTCATTGAGGACTCAGCGCAGGCGCTGGGCTCAAACGCATTTGGAAAATCGCTTGGGACGTGGGGCGATATCGGGTGCTATTCCTTTTCCACGCCAAAAATAATTTCAACAGGACAGGGCGGCGCGGTTGTCACAAACAGCAGCGAGCTTTATGAGAAGATGAAAAGGATACGCAACTTTGGCAGGGAAAGCGGGGATGCTGACCATTTTGTGCTGCAAGGATGGAATTTCAAGACAACTGATATACAATCCGTGATTGGCATTGAGCAGATGAAAAAGCTTCCATGGAGAGTGGAGCGCAAAAAGCAGATGGGAAAGCTTTATTGGGAGCTTCTGGGAGGAATTGGGCAGCTTGAGCTCACGCCAACTGATTTTGAGCAGACTGCGCTTTGCTCTTACGACATTCTTCTTAAGGAAAAGGGGAAAAAGCAGCAGCTTGCAGAATTCCTAGCCAAAAACGCCATCGGTAGCAGGCCGTTCTATCCTCCGCTTCACTCCGAGCCTGCATTCGGGCTGGATGTGAGGATGCCGGTATCCGAGGAAGTGTCGCAAAATGGGCTGTGGCTGCCTTCTGCAAGCAACCTGATGGACGAGCAGGTGGGATACATATGCTCCAAAGTGAAGGAATTTTTCAGCCTTGCTTAATCACAGCAGAGAATTTCATTCGCGATGCCATTGGCAAGCGCATCTTTTCATATGCGCCCTGTGCTTTCAGGCATGAGTTCAAACGCATACACTTTTTTGCCCGAGCTTTGATGTGAACACGAAAAACATCCCGATATTGGTGCAGGCGTCTATCACTGTCTTGCCATGCATATTTTGCGTAATCCTCCCAAAAAGCAGCTTTATGTCCTGCTTTGAAAGCAGGCGGTGCTCGTTGTTTTTTCCAAGCAAATGCATTTGTATTTCCATGTTGGCACATTAGGGGCGCAAAAGCGAGGCATAGTCTTCTGCCGCAGCCTGCGCGTTTTGGGGAGTTATCGGGAAAATGAGCTTTGAGGCTTTTGCCTTTTGCGCTGCAAGGGTGAAAATGCCCTGCGCAAAGCGGATGGGCAGCAGCATTGTTGCCCTTGTGAGAAGGAAGGCGAATTTGGGGCGAGAAATTGAGAGCCCCACTTCGTTTCCCCCGGCAGTTGCCTTTTTGAAGAGCATAAGAGGTACAAGAGAAAACATGGTGGAAAGCGTGCCTGCATTGCCCTGTTTTTGCAGTGTGAAAATCGTTGGTTCGTCGCCAAGATTGCTTGATACCCTCAGGTCAAAGGGATTGGCAAGCAGGCGCAAAAGCTGCCGCTGCGCAAAAACGTCGGCGAAAAAAGCGTAGTAGCAGTGCCATGCAACATAGCGCAGGTAAAAGGACGGGGAATATGAGGAGCAGAAGAGGTACGCCTTCATGAGCCCTGCCACGTAGGGAAAATATTTTTTCCTGTTTGCGAATTTGGGGTATATGCCCATTCCGCTCTTCTCGTGAGTTACAAAGCCGTTTTGGAAAAGCACAAGCTTGCGCGCGTGCAGCAGGCGCTGGCGGAACTCAAAATCCTCTGCGCCCTTGTGCGTGTATGGGATTTCAAAGCCTGCGCTCTCAAATATGCTGCGGTGGAAAAATCCCCATTGGTTCACCACGGCATAGTTTGGCAGCGCGTGGGATTCCTGCGGGCTTTTTGAGAGCGGGACCGCTGCTTTCCCTTCTGCGGCTATTTTTGCGCATGCGTCAAAAGTTTCGCGGCTATCAAGCATTGCGTCAAGGTCTGCAACCACTACTACATTGTAGCCAAGGGAGTATGCGAGCATCTGCCCTGCAAAAAAGCAGCCCGAGGAGCCAAGTGGCATGCGCTCGTATGCGTGCACTGCAGGCAGTTCGCCCGCGAACTTAAGCCCTTGGCGGCATATGAAAATGAAATCCGCGTCCTTGTCAAGACCTAGCCTTTTCACCTGAGAAAGGAAAAGTGGGAGCTGGGACAACCCCCCGATTGGGCTGAAAATTACCATTTGCTTTTGCGCGCCGCTTCGCTGGTCGCTTATGCCTTCCAGCAGGCAGTCAATTGCGGGAGTTAAAGGAGACATGTTTTCACTGCCTAAAAGTTTTCCATTCCTGCACAAACTTCCCAATTGTTTCGCGCGTGGTTGGCACGCACATTTTGGACTCAAGCTTTGCGCAGCTCACGTTAAAATGTGCCTGCTTGCTGCCTGACTGCAAAAGCTTTGCATTGCACATGCGCGCAATTTCAGAAAGCCGGATGCTGCCCTTTCCCGCCACATTGTAAGTTTGGTTCCAGCAATTGCCTTCGGCAAGGGACTTTGTGATGGATGCCACGTCCATTGTGTTAAGGTATTGGTAGGAAGAGGACTCGGATACAAAAAGCCTGCTGCTTTCCATTATGTCGTAGGCTGGGCCTTTTTTCATGTTCTTGCCAACGAGCCCTGCAAGACGCACTATGAGCCAGCTTGCACTTTGGCGCTTTGCAAGCAGCTCGCCCATGTATTTTGAAAAGCCGTAGTTGGAAAGAAGCAGCGGGTTTATGGCGGCATCTTCCCCTGTGCGCTCAGGGCTTGAGGTATCCGCGTAAACTTCAACTGATGAGACGTGCAAATAGTGCTCGCTTGGGAAATCGCGCAGGAAGCGCAGCGTTCCTGTTGCGTTCATGTCAAAGTCAAGTGAAGGGTCCTTGTCGCCAAGTGGCTTGCTGGAATTGCCGTTTGCGTTTATGAGAAGGTAAAACTGCGAGCCTTTGTGAGTTTCATAATTATTCTTGTCGATGCCTATAACCTCGTATTTTTTATCCGAGGAGAAACACTCGTAAAAAGCCGAGCCTACAAAGCCGCGAAAGCCGATTATGCCTACTTTCAATGCGCTCAAAGCCTCACGTCCTTTATGTTTTTCTTAAACCATGAGTAGGTTTTTTCAAGCCCTTCCTTGAGCGTTACTTTTGGGGTGAAGCCAAGCTCGCTTTTCATGCGCGTTACGTCAAATATTTTCACAGGGTGGCCGTCGGGCTTGGTTTTGTCCCATATTACTTCGCCTTCGTAGCCCACTGTCTGCTGCACAAGGTCCGTGAGGTCTTTTATGGAAACGCCAATGCCGCTTGAAACGTTTATGGGCGCCTCCTGATGATGCTTTTCAAGCGCAACAAGCAACGAGTCCGCAACGTCCTCAACGTAAATGAAATCCCGCACAGGCGAGCCGCTGCCCCATACCGTGATGGACTTTTCATTGTTTTCCTGCGCAAAATGAAAGCGGCGAAGCTGCCCGGCTATCACGTGCGAATTTTTATCCGAGAAATTGTCCCATGGGCCGTATGCGTTTCCGGGTATAAGGGAAACCCAGTCAAGAGCATACTGGCGCCGGTATGCGACCACTTGCAGATGGTTTGTTGCCTTTGCAAGGGAATAGAACATTGCGTTTGCGTCAGGGATGCCCTTGAAAAGCTCCTCCTCCTTTATGGGGTTTGGGGCGGAGCTTGAATATGCGCAGCCGCAAAAAGTGTAAATGAGGCGCTTCACGCCCGCTTTTCTTGCCTCCTCAAGGAAATATGTGTTCATTGCAAGGTTGTTGTATATGAAATCCGCGGGGTAGGTCTTGTTTGCGAGTATCCCTCCAACTTTGGCAGCCAGATGGAAAACAGCGTCAGGGGAATGCTCCTTGAAAAGCCTGCGGCATTGAGATTGCTCTAGCAGGTCGTAGTCTTTTTTTGAGAGCGCCTCCACTTCGTGCCCCGCGTTTTGCAGTTTGGGGACAAGGCTTTTTCCTATGAAGCCGGTTGCGCCGGTAACAAGTATTTTCATGCACGCACCTTTAGTAATTCTTGAAGCGGTAGTCGCGGAAAGCCTGATAGCCTGCCAGGAGCTCTTTTATGCCCTCATCAAGGGGGTATTTGAACGTGAAGCCGGTTTTAAGAAGCCGCTCGTTGGATATCACGTAGTTGCGCTTGTCAGGGTCGCTGCCTATTTCCGCAAAGAAAACGTTGAGCGAGGGGGAGGCTTTCCTTATGAGGTTGCAAAGCTCCTCCTTTGAGATGTTGTAATCCGGGTGGCCCACGTTGTACACCTTATTTTTCATTTGCTCCCAGTTCAGCATTGCCCACAAAAATGCGCGCGAAGCATCGCGCACGTGCAGGTAGTTGCGCTTGAACTTGCGCTCAAAAAGTATGATGCTTTTTTCAGTGAAAGCCTTGTACGTGAAATCATTCACAAGAAGGTCGGTGCGCATGCGAAGGGACATGCCAAAAAGCGTTGCAAGGCGGAAAGCTATTGCGTCGCCTGCCTCAAGAAGCGCCTTTTCAGCGGCAACCTTGCTTTTCCCATAAGTGGATATTGGGTTGAGAGGGCTCTCCTCCGTGCATTCCTGCTGGCCGCTTGTTGTTCCATAACCGCTGTTTGTTGTTGGGAAAATTATTTTTGTTCCGGGGAGGCGGCATTTTATGAGCGTGAGCATTGACTGGTGGTTCACAAGCCACGTTATTTCGGGTTTTTGCTCGCTTACCGGGAAGCCCACTATTGCGGCGAGGGGAAAAATGAAATCAAACTTGTTTTTTGAGAGCAGTTCCTGCATGGACTTTTCGTTTGTAACGTCCCCGTGCACAAAATGCAGCCTTCCGGAATGGAAAAGGTTGAAGAGCGTGTTTTGCCCATAAGAGAGGTTGTCAAGCACGGTTACGTCAAAGCCGCGGGCTATCAGCATTTCCGCAAGCATTGAGCCAAGGTAGCCGCTGCCGCCGGTTATCAGAATGCGCGTGCTTTTGCCCAGTTCGCGCAGGCGTTCCTCCGCCTCTGTGTCAAATTCTTCTTCCATAAATTGGTATTGGCGGCAAACGATATAAATAGTTGCCTGAGAAATATACACTGTGGAAAAAATAGTTGTAAAGGCAAGGGCGCCTTCGCGCATAGGTATAGGGGGAGGGGGAAGCGACCTGCCGTCTTTTTTTGAGCGGCACGGTGGGGCTGTGCTGAATGTGGCAATAAACCTGTACTCTTACACAAAGCTTGTGAAAAATGGGGGCAAAAGCACGCACATTGTGTCCCATGACTGGGAGATAGAGAGAGACATTGAGGATTTGAAGCTGGAATTTGGAATGAACAAAAAAGACAATGTGGACATGGTGCGCGCTGCAATGGCTGCTGCGGAAGTATCCCCAAAGGACGGATACGACCTTGTGATACATTCAATGAGCCCGAAAAACTCAGGGTTGGCGGGCTCCTCCGCGCTTATTGTTTCGCTCCTTGCGGCGATGTTCAACGTGAGCGGCAAGCCCATGATGAACCGCGATAAATTCGCAAAAACCGCCTATTTTGTGGAAAGGCAGGCGCTTAGGCGGCCGGGGGGGTATCAGGACCAGTATGCTGCTGTGTTCGGGGGATTTAATTTCATTGAGTTTGAAAAGGGAGGCATTAATATTTCGCCCTTGCGCCTTGAAGAGGACCTTGTGTCCGAGTGGCACTCCTCAATGATGCTTTTTGAGACCCCTTTTCCAAGGGCGGGCTTTGCGCACGATGTGGAAAGGAAAAAGGAAGAGGAAGTAAAAAAGGGCGGGGAAAGCGTGGAGTACCTCAAGAGGATAAAGGAATATGCGTATGGGATGCGCGACTGCCTCATAAAGGGGGATGTTGCGCAGCTTGGGGAATTGCTGCACCTTAGCTGGATGGAAAAGAAAAAGCTCCCGGGGGTTTCCTCAAAGGACATTGATTTGCTTTATGATGTTGCAAAGGAAAATGGGGCGTATGGGGGAAAGCTCTGTGGTGCGGGCGGGGGAGGGTTCCTATTTGTTGTGTGCGATATGGCGGATAGGAAAAAGATAACGAATGCGATGGTGAAAAAGGGCGCGAAATTCGTGAATTTTGATTATGACTTTGAAGGGATGGTATCATGGCGGACAAGCATCTAAGCCAAAAAATAAGCGGCATTGGGGGCGCAAGACACGTTAAGCAGGAGCAAGCAGGAACGCTGCTGGCCGTGATTGATGAAGGTGTTGCACAGCACATTGATGTTGCGCGGCTTTTGCAGCAGGATGAAATGCTCAAGGACGCTGTTGGAAAGCTTGCGGATGCGCTTGTTGATTCTTACTGCAAGGGAGGAAAGCTCATAATAATGGGCAACGGAGGGTCTGCTGCCGATGCGCAGCATGCTGCCGCTGAGATGCTGGGGAAATACATGAAGGAGAGGAAAGCGATGCCTGCGATTGCGCTTACTGCAAACAGCTCTGCAATGAGCGCGATCGGGAATGATTATGGGTATGAGAAGGTGTTTGTGCGCCAGCTTGAAGGGTGGATGGGAAAAAACGACGTGGTGGTGGGCATTTCAACAAGCGGCAACTCTCCAAACGTTGTTGCTGCGCTGGAATATGCGAAAAAAGAAGGGGTTTTCACTGCCGCCTTTGTGGGCGCAAAAAAATGCAGCATGGATTCCCTTGCAGATGCGCTTGTGAAAGTCCCCTCTGAAAGCACCCCGCGCATACAGGAGATGCACATAATGCTTTTGCACATAGTGTGCGGCATTGTTGAGGATGCGCTTGTGGAGAGGGGAATTGCATAAAGGATGGAGTGCCCATGAAAATCCTTTATTTTGTGCACAGCTACAATGAGAAGAACGGCATAGCGCTGCACGTTGCAAGCCTTGTGAGGAGCTTGCCTGCGGGCTTTGAGGCGAAAGTTATCGGGGGAAAGGGCGTTTCATTGCCGCTTTTCTCTTCGCTGCGATTTCCGGCGGGGGAATTTTTCAGTGCCTTGTCCTCTGATTTTGACGTAATGCACGTGCACGGGTATGGAAATTTTTACTCTTTTTTTGGCGCGGTTGTTTGCATTTTGAGGGGAAAGCCGCTTGTGTGGACGGTGCACGGGTATCCGCAAATACGCGGCGTGCGCAGGCTATTTTATCATGTGTACCGATATTTCATGGCGCCAGTTATATTTTGGAAGGCGGCAGCCATAATTTCTGTTTCTGCGGACGTTGTGCGGCTTTTGAAAAAAGAAACAAAAAAGGGGATTTTGGTTATCCCAAACGGGGTTGATTTGGATTTCTTTAAGCCGATGGGAAATTACATGGATGCCAGATATGCCTGCTACGTTGGCAGGCTGGATGCGGACAAGGGAGTGGAGCGCATGCTTGAGTGCAAGAGCCTGCCGCTTCTTTTTATTGGGCCAAACGAGGATGGGATGAAGGAAAAATTACGCAAGGCTGCCGCGCTTGCGAACGTGGATGCGCAGTTTGAAGAGGCGGAATTTGAAAAGATGCCGCCAATTTACGCAAAATGCCGCTATGTTGTGCTGCCGTCAAAATACGAGGGGTTCCCCCTCACGCTGCTTGAGGCGGTTGCGTGCGAGCGCCCCTTTGTGTGCACGGACGTCGGGGAAGTGCGCAATGTCATGGGGGAGCTTTTTGAAAATGCGCAAAAATACATTTTGGATGGGGATTTGCAGGCAAAAATAGGCGAGCTTGAAGGGAAAAATTTGCAAGTAGAGCTTGCGCATGCGCGCCAAAAGCTTGAAAAATACTCTTGGAAGGAAATTGCGGGGAAAATCGCGCGCATTTACAAAAGCGTTGCTTAGGGGATTAAGCGTTGCTTAGGGGATTATTTTCCAAGGAGTTTCTTTATCAGGGCTGCTGCTGCGGGAAGGTTTTCAGCCTCGTAGTCTGCTTTTCCAAGGTGGCGCGCGTCTTTTCCAGCGTGCCCTGTTTTTACAAGTATTGAGGTGCAGCCGGCGTTGTTTGCCATTAGCATATCCGAAGTTGCGTCCCCTATCACAAAGGATTTTTCCAAATCCGCGCCGTATTTTTTTTGCGCCTGAATAAGCATTCCCGTGTTGGGCTTTCGGCACTCGCACATTTCGTCCGGTGCATGCGGGCAGATGAGGATGTCTGTTATTTTTATGTTGTGGTGCACAAAAGCGGCGAGCATCTTGTCGTGTATTTGCTGCAAGGTTTCTTTTGTGGCAAGCCCTCTTCCTATTATGGACTGGTTTGTTACTATGAAGAGGGGCAGCCCGAGTGTGCAGAGCGCCTTCAGCCCTTCAATCGCGCCCTCCTCAAACTCAAGCTCGTCCGGGTGCGTTACGTAGGTGTCGCGGTTTTTGTTTATCACTCCGTCGCGGTCAATGAAAATCGCGCCGTCGGCTGCCTTTTCTTTTTTTTCGCTTCCAAAAAGGGTCTGGTGCGCGCCTGCAAGGGCGGAAAACGTGCCTATGTCAAGGAATTTGCCCCTGCCCTTGTGCGCGTACATTGCGCGCTTTTCAACCAATATGGGAAAGCCGTCTTTTTCCATTGAGAATTTTGCGTTTTTGCCCGGGAACTTTTGCGCAAGCATTTCAAGCGCCGCCGGCTCTATGAGATACGTGCCGGTATTGTAAAATCCCCTGCCGGTTTTCTGCTTTTCAAAAAAGCCGCTTACCCTGCCGTCTTGCCCTGCTTCTATTGCGCCGCGCCCCTCAAGGTCGCCTTCAAGAGAGTATATTGTTGCAAGTGCGCCGTTTTTCCGATGAAACGCAAGGAAATTCCCAATGCCTATGTCAAGGTAGCTGTCGCCGTTCATTATGAGCGCGGTCTTGTTGATGAGGTTCCTTGCCTTCAGTATCGCCCCGCCGGTCCCAAGGGGCTCGTCCTCATGCAAGTATCGGATTTTGATGCCCCAGTTCTTGCCGTCCTTGCAGAAATCCTCTATCATTTCGCCCTTGTAGCTTACGAGCATTACAACTTCACGGATGCCCATGGAGGATATTTTTTGGAGCAGATACCCTAGGAAGGGCGTGCCGTTTATGCGCACAAGGGGCTTTGGGAGTTCAAGGGTAAGGGGGCGAAGCCGCGTTCCAAGCCCTCCTGCAAGCACAACGCCAATCAGTTCAGTTCCTTGTTCCAAAATATCATCCTCTCCATGAGTGAACGCAAATTCTGCGGCAAGCCCAGCTTTGCAAGCACCTTGCGCAGCACTGCCGCGTCTTCATGCTCAAAGAGCCTTAGTATGTTTGCCAAGGAAAGATATATGAGCGCGCCTATTGCAAAAAAGCACAAAAGAAAGGCGAGCTTTGCAAGCTTGTCAATGGTGCCAAAGAGAAGCGAGCCGTCCCCGAAGGAAAATGGAATGTTGATAATGTAGGGGTAGGAGATAAAGGATAATGCGGAGAGGGCTGCAAACACTATAATGCCTGCAAGCAGGTTTTTCCATGCGCTCTTGGGAAAAACAAAGCCAAAATACTTGTGCGCATAGTGCTGGTTAAGAAAACTCATTATGCAGAAGGCAAGAAGGCTTGCAAATGCCGCGCCGTTTATTCCAAAGGGAGGTATAAGGAACGCGTTTAGAAGAATGTTTGCAAGTGCTCCAATGCCAACGCACATGAGGTCTATTTTTATAAGCCTCATGCCGGCAAGCACTATGCGCTGTATAACCGTTGTATAGCTTATCAGGATGCCGGCAGCAAAAAGCGAGAGCGCAAGGCTTCCCGGTTCGTATTCAACGCCGTAAAGCACCCGCAGCATCGGGGCGCTGAAGGCAGCCAAAAAAGCCGCGATTGGAACTGAGGAGAAAAGCAGCCATTTGAGCGCGGTTTGAGAGGTCTTGTTAACTTTTTGGAGATCGTTTTTTCCTACAAGGCCGGAAACAATTGGATAGAAGATGGATGTTATTGAACCGGAAAACATTGTGGAAAGCAGCGCAAGGCTCGTTGCAAGGCTGTAAATCGCTATTTGCGCGTTCGCCTCCTCATGCAGGAAAAAGCCAAGCATGAGCCTGTCGGAATAGTTTATCAGTGTGCCAAAAGCCATCATGCCGACAACCATTATGCCAAATGGGATGAACTCGCGCAAAAGAGGGAAGTATTCTGCCATTGAGGTGTGCGCTTTTTTTGCCATCCAGCCAAAATGCCCCCGAAGCTCCCACAACAGGTAGAGCGCAGTTATTGCGTAGGAAAACATGAAGCCGATTGCAAGCGCGCTTGCGCTTGCCTCAAATGAGAATACCAGCACGAGCATGAAAAATAGTTTCAGGAATGCCTGAATTCCGCCTGCTATTGCAGATGCACGCACCTGCTTGAAGGCAAAAAGCAGCGAATTTGTGATTGTGTAAACCTGCACTATTGCAAGGTGGAAGGCAAAAAGCTGCAAAACAGCGGCAATTTTTGGGTTGCCGAAAATGCCTGCGATTTGCTGCGCAAAAAAGAAAGTAACTGAGCTTGCGGCAAGCATGAGAAAAATTCCAAGGAACACTGCCACGCTTATTGTGCGATGCGCAGCCGCATTGTCTTTTTTGCCAAGGTAGTAAGGCACGTAGCGCGTTATTGCGGAAGCAAGCCCAAGGTCTGCAAAAATCCCTATTGTGCCCACGATGCCAAGCGCAAAATAGAATATTCCGACCTCCTCTTGGGCAACAAAGCGGGCTACAATTATCGTATAAACAAAGGAGAACAGCTTTACAAGGATGCTGAATGCGTTCTGCCAGAGCGCGCCTTTTGCGATTATTGCGGTTTCTTCGTCAAGCTCAACCATGTGCAGACCACTTCAAAGCAATCCTTTTAACCCTTCTTCGAGCGTTATTCGTGGGGAAAACCCGAAATCTTTTTTTGCAACGGAAACATCCGCAACGCTTTTTTCTATTTCCCCCTCAAGTGCGCTCTTGTGCTGCACGGGTATGTTTTTGCCTGATATTTTTATCATGACGTTTGCAAGCGAAAGAATGCTTGTTTCTTTTCCTGTGCCGATATTGTATGCGTTGCCGGAAGTGTTTTTGCTTTCAGCAGCAAAAATGCATGCTGCTGCAACGTCGCTTGCGTGCACAAAGTCGCGCGTCTGGGCACCGCTGCCGAATATTATGGGAGGTTCGCTGCTTTTTATGCGCGTTGCGAACTTTGTTATCACGCCGGAGTAGGGAGAGGAGGGGCTTTGCCCTTTGCCATAAACGTTGAAAAAGCGCAAGCGCACTGTTTTTATGCCGTAAAGGGATGCATAGCGGCTGCACATTAATTCCCCTGCGAGCTTGGAGAAGCCGTAAGGGGAAAGCGGCTCTGTCGGATGCGCCTCGTCTATGGGGGAATATTTGGGCGTTCCGTAAATTGCCGCGGAAGAAGCATATACAAAAGTGCGCACGTTGTTTTTGCGGCATGCCTCAAGCGCATTGAGGGTTCCCTGGGCGTTTGTTTCAAAGTCTTCCGCCGGGTTTTCAATGGATTTCTGCACGCTTATTTGCGCTGCGAGGTGGAAAAGCGTTTGCACGCCGACGGTGGCTGCGAGCATTTCGGGCGGGTTTTTAACATCGGCTTTTTTGTAAATGCAGTGCCGGGTGCTTGTGGGTTCGTTAATGTCAATGTTAATGGGCTTGCTGCCTGTTTGCTTTGCAATTGCTTCGCATAAATGCGCGCCTATGAATCCGCTGCCGCCGGTTATTGCTATCATTTGAGCACCTTACCTGAGTGGGACAAGAAGAAGCAGGGCTGCCACGCCTGTGGCACACTCCATCAGGATGAGCGTGCGCGCAAGGTTTGGCTCGCTTATGCCCCCCGCTAGCTTCATTATGAGCTGGCAAAGCCCGCGCACTTTGCCCTCAAGGGGATAAAGCTTGCCGTTATGCGGCTCGCCCCACCATTTGCTTGTTGGAAAGCGGTTTTTTGCCTTTATGAGAAAATCAAGAAGGTAGGGCGCAACAAGGATTGCACCAAGGGACTGAAAGCCCCCAACTATTACCGCCACTGCAAGCGTTGCACCTATTGAAAGCGTTCCTATATCACCCATGAAAACCTTTGCAGGGTAGCGGTTGAAAATAAGGAAGGCAAGAAGCGCGCCAAGCATTGGGACTGTGAAAAACAGGATTATGGTGGCGCCCTTAAGGTATGCGATAAGTGAGGCAAAGGCGAACATTGCCGCCCCCATTCCTGCTTCAAGCCCGTTAAAGCCCGCAAGCATGTTCGTGAGGTTGGATGCGACGGTTATTCCAAGTGGGATTAGAAGAAGAGGGTATAGGATGCCAAAGTCAATGGGGCCTATCAGCGGGATTAGTATTGTGCGGCTGGAAGTTATTGTTGCTGCAACAAGTGGGACTGCTGCCGCCAGCGGAAGCAGGGTTTTTGTAAGCTGCGCCATGTCAAAGAGGTCGTCGTAAATCCCTATGAGGGAAACAATGAGGATTGTGCACAAGCCTGCGAATATTAGTGTTGAGGGAAAAGGCTCGCCAAGCAGCGTGTTAAGAGCAACTATGGAGAGAATTCCGCACACAAGCCCCATTACTATTGCAATGCCCGCCATCTCGGGAAGCAGGGGGGAATCTTTCTTGTTTATGTCCTTTCCCATAATGCCGGCGGATGCGAGCTTTCGCGCAACGTGGGGGACTGAATACACGGTAACCGCGAACGAGGCGCAAAAAGCCGCTGCAAGAATCAAGAGCTGCTCCAACAAATCTACCGTTAGTAAAAGGGTGCGCAATCCTTTAAATGTTCCCTGCCAAGAAAGTTTTGGCAGGTTGTTTTATGGAATTCCCTGAAAGCGCACTTATACGCCAGGAGCACATTGTGCGGGACCTGCAGTTCCCATCCGAAGTAAAGCACACGCGCCGCTCTCTTGTGCGCTGGGTTGCGCTTTCGCTTGGGCTTATTTCCCCAAAAGAGAGCAGGCAATTGCTCCTTGATATAATGGAGGCGCTTTTCTGGTTCCATTTTTGCAAAGAGGAGCCGGACATACATGCGCTGCTTGCAAAAATTGGGGAGATACGCGGGGAGGCAGGGGTTAATCCCAAGGCGGTGAGATACCATCTTTTGCAGCTTAAAAAGGCGGAAATAATTGAGTGCCGCAAAAGGAAATACCGCTTTTGCCTGCCGCCAATGCAGGAGGATGCGGACCTTGCGGCTGCGCTGGAATATGCGTATATGAAAAACGCGAAAAATGCGTTTGAGAAAATAAGGGTTGCGCTGCAAAGCCTTGCGCGCACTTATTAGCTGCTTTTGCTTTTGGTGTTTTTTATGGTAAGCGTGCTTGGGCTTGTAAAAATGCGCTTTTCTTCCCTTACGCACATACAGAAAAAGGCAATACCACTTGTGCTGGAAGGAAAAAACGTGCTTGTTGTTGCGCCAACTGGCTTTGGAAAAACCGAGTGCGCGCTCCTGCCTATTTTTGAGAGGATAGAGGAAAAAAAGCCGAAAGGGGTATTTGCAATTTACATCACGCCCCTTAAGGCGCTAAATAGGGACATGCTGGAGCGCATTTCATGGTGGTGCGAAAAACTTGGCATAAGCTATTCTGTGAGGCATGGGGACACGGGTGCGCATGAACGCGCAATGCAGCTGAAAAGCCCGCCGCAAATACTTATCACGACCCCTGAAACGTTTGGGGCGCTATTGTGCGCGCCAAAGTTCTCCCTGCATTTGCGCAACGTGCGCTTTGTTGTGGTGGACGAGGTGCACGAGCTTATGGAAAACAAGAGGGGTGCGCAGCTTTCAATTGCCCTTGAGAGGCTGGAGGAAATAATTGAAAGAGCTAAAAAGGAAACTGGGATCGTGGAGGGGAACATTGCAAAAAGCGCGGCAAATGTGGATGCTGGCGTTGATGAGAGCGTATCCGGGCATGCAAGTGCCCATAAAAATGAGAGATGGGCGCGAGTGGATGAGGGCGCTGGTGCTTTGCATAAAAATGCGGTCGCTGTTCCTTCAAATTTCCAGCGCATTGGGCTGAGCGCGACCCTTGGGGATGAGCAAGAAGCTGCAAAATTCCTTGCGGGCGAGGCAAGAAAATGCGAGATTTCAAAATTGGATGTTGCACGCGAAATGGAAATAGAGGTGGACGCGCCCGGCATTGAGGAGTGGGGCATGGGAAAATACCAAAAGAAAAATGCGGATGAGACGGTGCGCGAAAGGGTGCGCGAGCTAGCGCGCCTTGTGCATGGGAAAAAAGTGCTTGTATTTGCAAACAGCCGCGCCATTGCGGAAGTGCTTGGGGCAAGGCTGCTTGCGGCAGGGGTGATCGTGCTTGTGCATCATGGGTCGCTTTCAAAGGAGGCGCGCACTTTTGCCGAGGATGAGTTTAAGGCGGGCAGGGTGAGCGTGCTTGTGTGCACATCCTCCCTTGAGCTTGGGATAGACATAGGGGACATCGGGCTTGTGGTGCAGTATTGCTCCCCGCGCCAAGCCAGCAGGCTCGTGCAAAGGATAGGAAGAAGCGGGCATTCGCACTTGAAAACCCCAAAAGGCGTGGTGCTGTGCACGGATGAGGAGGACAGGATGGAGGCGCTGGCGGTCGCAAGGCTTGCGCACGAGGGGTTTGTGGAAAAGGAAGAGTGCGAAAGGGGGGCGCTGGATGTGGTTGCGCAGCAGCTCGCGGGCTTTTTATTGCAGGAAAAGAGAATGGATTTGTGGAGGGTGCACGCGGTATTTTCGCGCGCATATGCGTATGCAATAAGCATGGGCACGCTGCACGAAATTGCTGTGCAGCTTGGGGCGCAGAAAACAATCGCATATGATGCGATTGCAAAGGCGGCGGCTGCGACAGGCAGGACGAGGGAATATTATTTTTCGCGCCTCTCAACAATACCGCCCTCGCGCAAATACACCGCAAGGAATGCAATAATCAACTCAAGGGTGTGCACCCTCGATGAGAAGTTCGTTGCGGGCATCGGGGAGGGGGACTCTTTCATAGTGCAGGGGAAAAGCTGGAGGGTGCTTTCGGTTGAGGAGGAAAAATCGGAAGTCCTTATTGAGGCGGCAAGCGGGCATGAGCTGGCGGTTCCCAGTTGGGAAGGGGAGGAAATACCTGTCGGGGAAAAGGTCGCGCGGCTTGTTGCAAGGCAAAAAAAGCACAAGGACGCGCGCTTTGTTGCGGTGCAGGGGATTGTGCCGGATGAGAAAAACATAGTTGTTGAGGCGACTGAAGAGTTTGCAGTAATACATAGTGCGATAGGCACGCGCGCAAATGCCGCGATTTGCAAATGCATTGCATATGTGCTCATGCACAAAGTGCGCGGCGGGGTGAAGGCTTCTTATGATGCGTATAGGATAATGCTGCAGCTTCCCCACCCGGTGCCTGCAGCGCACATAAGCGCGCTTTTGCTTTCCATGCCCCCGATACCGAACATACTTAGGGTTGCGCTTGCGCAATCCGCGCTTTTCAGATACAAGCTTGCGCAGGTGTGCAGGCTTTTTGGGCACATTGGGGAGCAGGGGAGGATTACAAAGGCGCGCGCTGCGGTGCTTGAGGGAAACGTGATGTTTGCGGAAGCGATGCGAAGCGCCTTGCGCTCGTATGCGGACGTGAAGGTTGCGCAGGAGACCCTTGCAGGCATTTCCGATGGGAGCATAAAGGTGCATTCAATGGATGCGCAAAAACTTTCCTTTGCGGGCGCGTTCGGGATAGAAACCGCTTATGGGAGCGACTTTGACGCGCCCATTACGTCCGCGCAGCAGGCAATGGAGGAGCTAAAAGATGCGGTGAAAAAGAAAACCGTTGAGTTTTTGTGCTTTAATTGCAAATACCCGTTTGCGCGTGTTGTGGAGGGGCTTGGGGAGAAAATAAGCTGCCCAAAATGTGCGGGAACCTTTGTTGCGCTCACAGGGGAAATTTTCAGGGGCAAAAAAATAAGGGTGCGTGTGGAGGCGGATTTTGAGGTGTCCGCAAGCCTTATTTCCGCTTATGGGCTGCGGGCGATTTACGCGCTTAGCGTGTATGGGGTAGGGGTAACGGGTGCTGCCTCGGTGCTGCGCAAGCCCGCGCGAAGCGAAAGCGAATTTTTTGCAAATCTCCTTTCTGCGCAGAGGAATTTCATAAAAAACCGCAAATACTGGAAGGGCTAGAAACTCCGGCGGGAACATTAAGAATCGCACTGGAAATACGTGTAATAGCGCGAAATCCTTGTTGTGCTGTTGTAGGTGCAGCAGGGCATGCGCTTGCAGGACTCTATTGATTCAAACGTCCAGTTGCTGGCTATTTTTGACCCGTCATAGCTGTTGCAGTAGTTGCCCCTGTATTCATAGTAGTGCGCGCGCAAATAGTTTTTTCCAACGGAATAGCAGAAGCGCCGTGCGCTATCCTCATCTTCAAAATCCCTATACACCCTTACCGGGTAGGTTGCAGGCTCTGTGTAGGTCGGCGGCAAAGGGGTGGAATTTTGCTGGGAGGAATTTTCCTCTGGCGGCTCTTGTGGAAGTGTGAGGGTTTGGTTTTCCTGCGTTTGGTTTTCCTGCCCGCCTTCTTGCGGGGAGGTTGCATTCCCTTGGGCAGTGGGGGTTGGGAAAACGCCCGGAGGCAATCCAAGCTCTCCGGGGTAGAGGCTGCCTTCCTGCAAAGTGGAATTTGGCTCTTGGGAGGGCGGGCTTTCATTTGGAGGGGTGCTGGGCGCTGCTGGAGGCGGAGGAGGCGGGGGGGGAGGCGCTGGCACCTGTGGCTGCTCTTGAGGTGGGGGCTCCTGCGCAGGGGTTTCGTTTGCGGCAGGAGAGGAGTTATTTTGCGTTTGGTTTGTAGTTATTGGCAGGGGTTCCTGCGGAGGCGCTTGGGGCTGCCCATGCGGGAAAAGAAACATGTAAGCGCCCAAAAGCACAAGCACAAGGACAAGCGCGCCTGCAAGAAGCGCGTAGGGAGGTTTTTTTGCGGCAGCCAAAGGGCTTGCGCCTGATGCCAGAGAATTTGCAGGCTGCGTGCCCAAAGGCTGCTGGCCCAAAGGCTGCGTGCTTGACTGGGGGGACGTGTTTTGCACTTGCGCGCTGCCTTGCTGCAAGGCGGATGGAACTGTGTCGGCTGTAGCCTGCGCTGCATTTTGCGCGGGCAGCTGTGCCGGAGCGTATTGCTGCGAAGGCGCGGCTGAAGAAGGTTTTTGCGCGCTTGTGGCTGCCTGCTGCCATGCCAATAGGCTGTCAAATGTTTGCGCCTTGGAAGCGGATGGCTTTTTGCCAAGGGAGAATATATTTTGGAGTGCTTGTGGGAGCGCAAATGGCTTTTTTTGCTGCTCGGGCTGCATTTGTGAAGATGCCTGCTGCTGGGAAGATGCTTGCTGCTGCGCTTGCAACGGCGTATTTTGCGCTGCTTTTTGCGCTGCTGTGCTTTGGAAAGCCGGCTGCGCTTGCTGCCCTGAGGAGAAGGGCGCTTGCGCTTCCTGTGCAGCCACTGGCGGCGTGTTTTGTTCCGGCTGCGGAAGTTGCGCTGGGGAAGCAAAAGAAATTTGGGCTGGAAGCGGCTTGGATGTGTCTTGCAAGCCCTGCGGCGCCTGCGCAGGGAAAGCCTGCACTTGTGGTGGGGTTTGCGCGCCAGCATCTGCTGTGCCCGCGCTTTTTGGGAGCAAATCAAGAGGGGAAAATTGCGGCTTGGAAGAGGGGGGCTTTTGAAAGGGGGGTTCTTTTTGCCCTGAAAGCGCAGCTTGCGGGGAGGGCTGCTGGTTTAAGTCTGAAAAAGCGCTCTCTATATCCTGCACGTCCCAGCCGACTTTTGCAAGGTCGGCGCGTATTTGCGCATCAGTGCGCCCTAGGCCGTGGCATTTTTTTATGTAATCCAAAAGCGACTGGTCTGAAGGCATAAAAATCAATGGAATTAATTGAGGCAAAGTATAAAAGCTTTATATTTCATAAATAAAACATGCGTTCTATGAAAAAAACACGTGTTTCAAAAATAAAACAGTATTTTTACGCTGGGAAGGTGCAGGCGCGCATACTTGATGCTGTTTTCACTGCGCCGGATGTGCAATACAGCCTTACTGGGCTGGCTGCTGCAGCAGGGGTGTCCAAGAGCACTGCAAGCAGGGCAGTGCATGGGTTGCTGGAAGAAGGGGTTGTGGAGCTATTGGATTTGGGAGTGGTGTGGAGGGTGAAGGCAAATGCAACAAGCGCGCAGTATAAGGGAAGAAAAATTGTGCGGAACTTGTCTGTGATTTGCCAGAGCGGGATTGTGGATGCAATAAACAAGGCGTTCGGGCAGCCGCGCGCGATTGTGCTTTATGGGAGCTTTAGAAAAGGTGAGGATGGGATTGGCTCGGACGTGGACATTGCGGTGGAAGCTGATAGTGTAGGGCAAACCTCTGAAATTTGGCTTGGTGAAATGTTGGAAGGAGATGGGAAAGAAGGGCTTGCCGCGCTGGAAGAAACGCTCCGGAGGAAATTCATGGTTACGCTTTTTGACAGGGAAAACGTTGATGTGAACCTGTTCAACGGCATTGCAAACGGGATAGTGCTAAGTGGATTTTTGGAAGTGAAAAAATGATGGATGCAAAAAGGCTTGCAGCCCTTGAGAGGGAAGGGGAAATACGCAGGCGAAGTCCTGACAGGGCAAGGGCGCGCTCGCTTGCGATGGCTGCGCAGAAAATAGCGCATTTTGCATGCAGGATACCGCTTAACAGTGAGAGCGCGGGCGTTGTTTTCCGCGAGCTTTACGAGTGCCTGCGGCAGGTCGGGGACGCAAAGTTATGGTTGTGCGGGTATGAGGCACTTAAGCATACGGCGAGCATGGAGGCGCTTGAAGATGAGATAGGACAAATTGATTACATGAGGCTGGACAGGCTGCGCACATTAAGGCATGGTTCCAATTACAGGGGATATGCGATAAGCGAAGCCAATGCACAGGAAATCCTCGTGATATGGAAAAAATGGGGCGAAAAGCTTGCTGAAAAAATTCTTTCAGAGGCTCAGTAGCGCACAATGTTTGAATTGCCGCACCCTTTGCAGTCATGCACAAGCTGCCTTTTTTTGCTTATGAGGTGCACGGAGGCATTAAAGCCGGGCACAAGAGGAGTGGCGCATTTTTTGCAGAAAAGCACTTTTTGGCGCTTTGTGAGGCGCACGCGGTATTTTTTTGAGATTTTCCTTGCCAATTCCACGCAGCGCTTTGCGAATGAAGGCTTGGTTTTTGCGAACTTTTGCGCCTGTGAGAAAAGTATTTCCATGCGCTCGTGCGCAATCTGCTGCCTTGAAGCCTGTTGCTGCGCTGGAGGGGCGATTTTTGCTTTTCCGTCAACGCTTCGCACTTTTTGCCCGAAGGCAAAAATGCGCATCTTTTTCGCTTCGGCGAAAAAGCTTGTTGCGAGCGTGCCCATTGAGCGGACGCGAACGTCCGCGAGACGCGCAACCGAGGAAACCCCAAGTTTTCCGAGGTGCCTGACCGCGGGGTCAGCCGCGCCGAAGGTTGCTGCGTCTGGAGCGAGCAAAAGGGTTGTTTTATCACTTTGCTTTTTGGATTGAAAATAAATGGGCCAGAGGAGATTTGTCCATCCAGAGGATTTCGACCTTGCTCTTCGGATGCGAAGATGTTGGTGAAACCCTCCGCAAAGAGCGTTGGCTCTTTACGGCCCATTCGCCGCAAGGCGAATAGGGCAGGGGGCGCCACTGGAATGCTCCGTGCCCCCTAGGTGTTGGACTCCTGACCTACAGCTTGCCTAGACAGTTCTTTTGTGCTAGAACGTGCCATATAAG
>JAGVWK010000048.1 GCA_018304295.1 Microcaldota archaeon
GGCCGCTTCCCACGGTGAGGCGTGATTATTGCGCAATTGCAAAACTCGTCCATGCGCGCCTCGCTTTTTTCCCCATTCTTTTTTTTCAAAGGAACGCCTCAACTTCCGTTTTCTTCTTCTCCTGTGCATCCTCAAATTTGCGCGCAATTTCCTCCAAATCCTGCCCCCTAGGTATCCAAGAAGACTTTTTCTTCCTCACTTTTATAAACACCGGCGAGCCCACTGCCTCCCCGACAAGCATTGCCTCGCCAACACGCAGCGTTGTTATTGAGGCAAGCATTGCATCGTCTATCCCCTCGCAGCTCTCCCCAATCCTTTTCACGTCGTTTGGGTTTGTTACCCTGAGTATTATGTTCGTGTTGCACTGCGAAAGCGCGGTTACTGACAAATGCACGGGCCTCTGGGAAATAAGGCAAAGGGACGCGCCGAATTTCCTCCCTTCGCGCGCAATTGTTTCAATTGCGCCTTTTGCAAGCGCAACCCTCCTTGTCATTTTCTCAGGCGCATAGTTGTGCGCCTCCTCAAGCATGAGCACAAAGGGCGCGATTTTTTCCTTTTTGCGCAGGGACAAAAGCTTGCGCGCAACGTACGAAACAATCACCTGCTTCTTCTTTTCACCGTCAATGCCGCTCAAGTCAAGCACGCACGCGTTCGCTGGCTTTACAAGCTCGCTTATTTTGGGGTACTCCTCCTTTCCAACAAGCCGCAGGCTGCGTATCTCCCCAACCCACCCCAAAAGCGCGGGCTTGCTCTTCTTGTCAAGGTTTTCGCTTGCATTTATTTTTTCCACAAGCTCGCTTAGCCCGTATCCGGCATGCGATTGCTCGCTCTCTTTCTTAAGCTCCATCATTATTTTCTCAAGCTCCCTTTTTTGCTGGCTGCTTGCGTCAGGAATCCAGCTGAAAAGAAGCGCAGGCGCTATTTTGCGAAGCGGTATGCGCATCTTTTTGCAGTCCACCACGCTCACGTTCCTTCCATACTGCGAATTCCTAAATCCGGTGTATTCCCCGTGGCTGTCAACTATCACAATGCCCATCCTGCCCTTTTCCTTTTTCCTTTCCATCAATTCCTCTATAAGGACGCTTGCAAGGTAGGATTTGCCGCTGCCTGACATTGCAAGTATCGCCAAATGCTTTTGCAGCAGCCGGTTCATGTTCACCCGCGCCTCAAGGGAATGGTTTGCAAGGTTGCCAAGCATGAGCCCCTCCTCGTCAAACTGCAGGAATTTCTTGAGCATCCCCTCGTCAGCGGAATGCACCTTTGTGCCCGGCGCAACCGGAAAGGTGCTCCTTACCATGAGCCCCTCGCGAAACATCCCGTGCACGCGAACGTTTGCGATTATATACTCCCAGTCCGTTGTTGGGAAATTCGCGCTCATGGGCGAGCTGCGCTCATACTCCGCAACGCTTTCGGCGCTCTCAAAATACCGGTTCGCTCTGGTAATTTCGCTCACCGAGCCCACAACTGCGCCCTCGCTTGAACTCACCTGCACAAACTGGCCCTTGCGCACGTTTTTGCTTGCAACTACGAAGGAAAACAAGACCGTTGTGGGACCGTCGTAAGTGGAAATGACCGTTCCCATTTCTTCCTGCATTGCCATGCACAGCACACGGTTGAAAATCTCTTAAAGCTTCCCTTGGATGCCTGCACCGCAATCTCCGGATGCCTGCGGTCTTCGGATGCCTGCAATTGGATTTTCCCAAGCCAAAGAGGCATTTCCCGAAGATGCGCATTTCCCTTTCCAAGAGCCCATATGGATTTAAATGCTTTTTTGCCCAATTACAATCACTTTTTCCAGTCCAGAACGCCCAGTCCATAATGGTGCAAAGCGAGGTTATACGATGGAAGACACGGCAGCGGAAAACGCGAAAAGCTCCCATGAATTCATATCTCAAATTACTGTGCTTAAGCAAGCCGAGGAGCGCGCCCTGAAAATAACGCAGGATGCAAAGGCGCAGGCTGAAAAAATTCTCAAGGACGCAAAGGAAAAGGCAGTGAACATGCAGGGCAAATCAAAAGACGAGGCGGTGGCTGCCAAAAACCAAGCCATTGCAAAAGCAAGGAAAGAAACGGACAGGCAAATCGCAGCTCTGATTGCAAAGGCAAAAACAGACGCTCAAAAAGTATCAGGCCGCTCAATAGGCAAGGCGGACGCAACAACGCTCGCCGAGGGCTTGTTCTAGCCTGCCCATATGAACGCTAACGGGGTCCAAATGCTAAAACCTGTACAAATGCAAAAGCTTCGCATAATGGGGCTGAAAAACGAGCTCCCCGCGCTAATTTCCTTGCTGCACGAGCGCTCCGTGCTGCACATAAAGAACATTTCCCCGTCTTTTTTGCAAAAAGGCGAGCCGCTTGCAAATTACGATGAAATTTCCTCGCAGCTTGTGCGCATGCGCAGCATACTGAACACGCTTCCAGCGCAGGCAAGTTCCCAGATACCCGTCTTTGAAATAAAAAACCCCCTGAAGCTTGCGGCTGAAATGACAATAGACTCGGAATTGCTTGAAATCTCCTCAAAAAAAGAGGAGCTTGGCAAAAAAATCTCCATGCTTGAAGCGCACCTTGCGGCGCTTTCGCAAATAACTCCCATAAGCGTTGACGTGTCAATGCTCTCGCATCCGAATGTGCACTTTTTTTTCTTTGAGGCAGGCGAAAAAACCGCGCCGCAATTTTACAAGGCATTGCGCCAGCACGGGAAAAAATACACATACACAACCGCGCGCAAAAATTCCGGCACAAAGCAGCCCGGCGCCCTGCTGGCTCTTGTGGCATCCACAAACGCCGACCTTCCTGCAGCGCTTTCGCAGCACGCAAAGCACCTTTCCATACCTGCGTTTGAAGGCACCCCCCAGCAGGCTTACCACAAGCTTTCCTTTGAGGCATCCACCCTTAAGGGAGAGCTTTCCGCACTTGACGCGCGGCTCTTTGAGCTTTCCTCAAAATACTACCCCCTATGCGCAATACTTGAGGAGGCGCTCTCAATAGAGGCGCAAAGGGCAAAGGTGGCTGCAAACTTTGCGCGCACAAAGGAGCTTTTTGTGCTTGAAGGCTGGTGCGCGCAGGAAGATTTTGCAAAACTGGAGCAGGAGATTGTAGAGGAATTTGGGAAAAAGGCCATTGTGCAACCCCTGCACGACCACGAGCTTCCGCCCACGCTTTTGAAAAACCCAAAAATAGCAGCCCCCTTCCAGTTCCTCACGCAATTCCTTTCCACGCCCAATGCGCACGATATTGACCCGTCCCTTATTACCCTCTTCACAATACCAATCCTTTATGGCTTCATAATTGCGGACGCGGGATACGCGCTCATGTCTTTCTTCCTTTCATTGCTTCTCATGTGCCTCTCGCAAAAGGGCGCGCTTCTTTACGAGGTTTCGCGCATATGGCTTTATTCCTCGGTCCCAGCTTTCATTTTCGGCGTTGCATTTGACGAGTACATGGGCTTTACGCACGTGCACCTGCTTGAGGTGCTGGGGATTGAGCTGCACGCGCCCCTTTACGCGCCCCTTCTAAGCCGCATACACGACATCCAGCTATTGCTGCTGCTCACCATAATGACCGGCGCACTGCACATAGGGCTTGGCTTTTTGCTCGGCTTTGTTTCAGAATGGGGGCACAACAAAAAGCACGCATATGCAAAGCTTTGCTGGCTTGCAGCAGAGATAGGGGGCGTATTGGCGGTTGCTGGCTTCATGTTCGGCGCCTTTGGCGCGTTCGCAGGGCCGGCAGGGGCTGCGCTCCTCTTGCTCGGCTCGCTTGGAATAGCAATCCTTGAAGGCCCAATATACCTGTTTGAAATCCCAAGCATCGCATCCAACATAATGTCGTATCTTCGTATCGCCGCTGTCGGCGTGGGAGGGCTCATACTTGCGGAAGTTATAAACGAGCTTGCGCTGCCGCATGCGGATTTCTCAAGCGCGGCAGGCATCTTTTTCTTTGCGCTTGCGCTTGCGTTCTACATGGTGCTGCACTTTGCAATGTGCGCGCTTGCAATGTTTGAAGGCCTCATACACGGGGCAAGGCTTAATGTTGTGGAGTTCTTCGGCAAGTTCTACAAGGGAGACGGCTTTTTGTTTGCGCCATTTGCCGTCCGGCGCATCTTCACGTATGGCACTCAAGGGGAAAAATCCCCCAAAGAGAACGAATAATGAGAACAAAATCTGAGGTGAGAAAATGGTATTGTTTGAAGGAACAGGCGCGCTTGCAATCGCCGCAGGCTTGGCAGTCGCAGGCGGGGCAATAGGAACCGCGTGGGCGCAGGCATCAATCGGCTCGTCCATCATGGGAGTGCTTGCGGAAAAGCCCGAGCAGGCATTCAAGCTCATAGTGTATATGGCGTTGCCGGAGCTCATATTGCTGCTTGGCTTCGTTGTAAGCTTCCTGCTGATTGGCAAGATGGAAGCATAAGGTGTAAAAATGGGATTTGAGGCACTCACGCACGAGATAGAGAAAAAGGCCGCAGAGGAGGCAAGAAAGATTCTGCACGACGCCCAGCTCAATGCAAAAGGCATAATAAGCAAGGCAGAGGAGGAATCCAAAAAAGGCATAGCTGCCGCAAAAAGCGAGGTCTCCTCTTTTTTGGAGTCCGAGCGCGCAGAGCGCCTCACTTCCGCAAAGCTTGCCTGTTCCAAAATCCTTGCAGAGGCAAAGGAGCAGGCGGTTGAAAATTCCCTCTCCAATGTATGGGAAGAAATGCTCAAGAGGCGAACTTCCACCTCCTACAAAAAGCTGCTGCACTTGCTTGCGCAGTCGGCAGTTGAGGAGCTTGGCGTGCCCAACGCAGTAATTTGCACCAACGCGTCAGACAGGTGCCATTTCGCAGGCACAAAATACAGGCTTGGCGAGCCAATCGCATGCGCGGGCGGCCTGGTGGCACAAAAAAAGGACGGCAGCGTGCGCGTGGACATGACATTTGAGGCAATTTTCGCACAAAAGCGCGAGGACCTGCGCAAGCAGATATTCGGAATGCTTTTCTGAAATGCCAAACAGGGAGAAATTGCAAAAAGCGCGCGCGCAGGCAGCGCTAGCAAACGCAATGGACTGAACAAATGCATGCGCAGGAACAAATGCACGCGCAAATGCAGGCCGGAA
>JAGVWK010000008.1 GCA_018304295.1 Microcaldota archaeon
CCCTGCTTTACGGCTATTCAAACGCGCGCGTGCGCGCAATGAAGGGCGAGCTTCTCAAAAAGCCCCAGGTGCTTGACCTTCTTGGCGCAAAGACGCAAAATGGCATAATAGAGATGCTTTCCCACACGCCTTACAAGGAGAATATACTTTCCCTTTCCCTGCGCTTTAAAAACGAGGAGCTCGTAGAGCTTGCGCTTGGGCAAAACTTTGCGTATAACTCTCAAAAGCTGCTTCGCATAGCCCCAAAGCCCAGCCGCCGCGCCCTACTTGCATTCATGGAGCGCTACGACATCCTCAACATAAAAACAATACTGCTTTCAAAGCGCCTTGGGAAAAAGGGCGAGGAAATGGCGCACTATACCATGGGCGCCGGCTCGCTTTCCTTTGGCGACCTAAAGGCAATGTGGGAGCTTCCTGATGCGCTCTCCGTCCTCTCCTACCTGCGCTACAGCGAAATAGGGCAGAAAATATTTGCAATGCATTCTTTTGCAAAGGCAAAGGAATCCGTGTCAGGCGGAAGGGATTTTGAGCAGCTCTTTGGCATGCTTGACTCGTACTACTACGCATCAGCAACAGCCGCAATAATTGGCACCGGCAAAGACTCGCAGCTTTTGCGCTCCATCATACTTTCCGAGGCGGACGCAAAAAATGCGCTCACAGTGCTGCGCTGCAAGGCCGCAGGCATGGATACGGAAGGCGCGCTTTTGCATCTTGTAACGTTCGGGACGCTGCAAAAGGGATTTTTTGAGTCCATTGCAAACGAAAAAGACATGAAGGGCGCAATTGCAAAAGTGCGCTCAAAATTTGGCATTGAAGAAAGCAAGGCCCTTTCCCTTTCCATTATTGAGGCAGAGCTTGAATCAAGGCTTGTTGCAACAAGCCTGCGCGCGCTTTCATTTTCCATGATGTCAATAGGTGCGATAGTTGGCTACCTTTTCCTTAAGGAAGAGGAAATGAGCAACATAAGGAAAATATCAAGGGGCAAGGCGCTGGGGCTTTCCGACGCACAGATTTCGCAAATGCTTGTGTTCGCATAATGGGCTGGAAATGAAGTTGAACCGGAACTGAAGTGATGAAATGGAATTGGACGAAAAAATAGCAGTGATAGGGAATTCCTCCCTTGTGAGCGGCTTTAGGCTCGCGGGCTTGCGGGATTTTTTCACCCTTGAAGGCAAACAAGCCGAAGACAAGCTCTCAGAGCTTATCGGCGATCCGACCTACGGGATAATAATACTGGAGGAAAGCATTCTGGAAAAGGCGGACTGGAGGCTCAAGCGGCGCATTGAGGCGATTGCAAAGCCCGTTGTCGTGAGCGTGCCCTCCCCAAGCGGCCCAATGGAGCAGTCGGAATCCATAAACATGCTTGTGAAAAGGGCACTGGGCTTTGAGCTTGCGGACAAGAAATGAACGGATAAAATTTACGAGGTGTTAAAATGGGAGCATTAAGCAAAATTTCAGGGCCCGTAGTAGTGGCAGGCGGCATGAAAGGCGCCAAAATGTACGATGTCGTGAAAGTGGGGAACGAAAAGCTCATAGGCGAAATAATCCGCCTTGTGGGCGACAACGCAACAATACAGGTTTACGAGGACACTTCGGGCCTTAAGCCCGGGGAGCCTGTGGAAAGCACGGGCGAGCCGCTCTCAGTGGAACTTGGGCCGGGACTTCTCCAGTCCATTTACGACGGCATCCAGCGCCCCCTTGACGCTATTGCAAACAAGCACGGCTCTTTCATACCCCGCGGCGTTGCAGTGGCGCCGCTGGACAGGAAAAAGAAATGGGATTTCAAGGCAAAAGTGAAAAAAGGCGACAAGGTGCAAAAAGGCGACGTGCTTGGCATAGTGCAGGAAACCGACATAGTTGAGCACCGCATACTTGCGCAAACCGACGGCACGGTGCATTCCATTTCCTCGGGCAAATACACCGTAACAGAAAACGTGGGCTCAATAGACGACGGCAAAAAAAAGCACGATTTCTCCCTTATGCACCGCCATTTCGTCCGCGAGGCGCGCCCATACGCGCAAAAGTTTGACCCCAACATCCCCCTTGTAACAGGGCAGCGCATTGTTGACATGTTTTTCCCGATTGCAAAAGGCGGCACAGCATGCGTTCCGGGTCCCTTTGGAAGCGGCAAGACGGTTACGCAGCACCAGTTTGCAAAATGGTCAGACACCCAAATAGTCGTTTACATAGGGTGCGGGGAGCGCGGCAATGAAATGACTGAAGTGCTTACGGAATTTCCCCACCTTGAGGACCCCAAAACAAAGAAGCCGCTCATGATGCGCACAGTCCTGATAGCAAACACTTCCAACATGCCCGTTGCAGCCCGCGAAGCCTCAGTATATACTGGCATTACGATTGCGGAATACTACCGCGACATGGGATACGACGTTGCGCTCATGGCGGACTCCACTTCCCGCTGGGCAGAGGCAATGCGCGAGATTGGCGGCCGCCTTGAGGAAATGCCCGGCGAGGAAGGCTACCCCGCATACCTTGCGCGCAGGCTCGCAGAGTTCTACGAGCGCGCAGGCCGCGTGCAATGCCTTGGCTCTGCCGACCGCAAAGGCTCAGTAACAATAATAGGCGCCGTCTCCCCGCCCGGCGGGGACATAAACGAGCCTGTTTCGCAAAACACGCTGCGCGTTACCAAGGTGTTCCTTGCGCTTGACGCATCCCTTGCGCAAAGAAGGCACTTCCCAGCATTCCACTGGCTGCGCTCCTATTCTCTTTACACCGACACCCTTGACCCGTGGTATGCGAACATTTCCTCGGACTGGATAAGCCTTCGCACGCAATCCATGGCGCTTTTGCAAAAGGAGGCCGAGCTGCAGGAAATAGTGCAGCTTGTAGGCCCGGACGCGCTGCCTGAAAAGGAGCAGGTAATCCTAGCCGTTACAAAGATGATACGCGAGGACTATTTGCAGCAATCCGCTTTCCACGACATAGACACATACTCCAGCATGAAAAAGCAGTATCTGATGCTGCGCAGCATCCTCAAGTTCTACGAGCGTGCAACCGCATCAGTTGACCTGGGCGTGCAGCTTAAGCACATGTCAGCAATGAAAGTGCGCGAGAAAATCGGCAGGATGAAGGAAGTGCCGGAAAAAGAACTCAAGGAGCTTGAATCCCTTGCAGGGGAAATAGAAGGAGAGTTTGACTCCCTTGTAAGAAAGCAATAATCAAATCAGAATAATCAAACAATATAATGGGTGGTAATCATGAAAGAATACAAAACAGTGTCAAAAATTGCAGGCCCTCTTGTGTTTGTTGAGGGGGTGGACGCAATCGGCTACAACGAGATTGCGGAAATAACGCTTCCCTCTGGAGAGAAGCGCAAGGGGCAGGTGCTTGAAACCTCCAAGGGCGTCGCGGTGGTGCAGATTTTCGGCTCCACAGCAGGCCTTAACATACCCGACACGCGCGTAAAGTTCCTTGGGGAAACAATGAAGCTTGGCGTTTCAACCGAAATGCTCGGGCGCGTTTTCAACGGCCTTGGCGAGCCGCGCGACAAGGGGCCAAAAATCATCCCCGAAGCGCGCATTGACATCAACGGCTCCGCAATAAACCCCTATTCGCGCTCGGAGCCGCGCGACTTCATCCAAACCGGCGTTTCCACAATAGACGGCATGAACACCCTTGTGCGCGGGCAAAAGCTCCCCATCTTTTCAGGAAGCGGCCTTCCTCACAACGCGCTTGCGGTGCAAATAGCCCGCCAAGCAAAGGCGGTTTCCTCAAAGGGGGAAAAGTTCGCAGTGGTGTTTGCGGCAGTGGGCATAACGCACGAGGAAAGCTCCTTTTTCATGCGCGATTTTGAAAAAACCGGCGCCCTTGAGAGGGCGGTGCTTTTCCTTAACCTTGCGGACGACCCGTCCGTTGAGCGCATCATCACCCCCCGCCTTGCCCTCACAACCGCGGAATACCTTGCATACGAAAAAGACATGCACGTGCTTGTGATAATAACCGACATGACGAACTATTGCGAGGCATTGCGCGAAATCGCATCCGCGCGCGAAGAGGTGCCCGGAAGGCGCGGCTACCCCGGCTACATGTACACTGACCTGTCCACGATATACGAGCGCGCAGGCTGCATAAAGGGAAGGAAAGGGACGGTTACGCAGCTTTCCATCCTCACAATGCCCGGCGACGACATCACGCACCCGATTGCGGACCTTACCGGCTACATTACGGAGGGGCAGATAGTGCTTGGACGGGATTTGCACCGCAAAAACATCTACCCGCCTGTTGACGTTCTTCCCTGCTTGTCAAGGCTCATGAACCTTGGGATTGGAAAAGAGCGCACGCGCGAGGACCACCGCGGCGTTGCAGACCAGCTTTACGCAGGATACGCAACAGGGCGCGACCTTCGTTCCCTTTCCGCAGTTGTCGGCGAGGAGGCGCTTTCAGAGAACGATAAGCTCTATTTGAAATTCGCAGACGCGTTTGAGCAGCGCTTCATAAAGCAGGACGCGCACGAGGACCGCACAATAGAGCAGACCCTTGAGCTTGGCTGGGAGCTCTTTGCAATGCTGCCTGAAAGCGAGCTCAAAAGGCTCAAGAAGGAGTTCATAGAAAAATACGGCAAGAAATACAGGAAGTAAAAACCGCAACCCATGAAAAAAATGCAGCAACAGCGAACGAAACAGCGAATGTATGCATATTCGTTGTTGCGGTGCATAAATCACAGCAGGAACGTGATAGGATGGCAGAGAACCCAAACCCGACAAGAATGGAGCTGCTCAATGCGCGCAGCCGCATAAAGCTTGCGCGCAAGGGGCACACGCTCCTTAAGCAAAAGCGCGACGCTCTCATCCTTGGGTTCTTCAAGATACTCTCAAAGGCAAAGGATTTGCGCGGCCAGCTGAACTCCCAGATGCAAAAATGCTACTCCTCCCTTGCAATCGCGCAGGCGTATCACGGAATATATGAAGTGGAAAACGCCGCCCTTTCGGTAAAGGAGGCGCAGGGCGTAAACATCAAGGTGCGCAACATAATGGGCGTTAAAATCCCTCACATACAATCCAGCGTGCAGGCGCGCACCCTTCTCACGCGCGGCTACTCAATCGTTGGGACAAGCGCAAAAATAGACGAGGTTGCGGAAAACTTTGAAGCGGCTTTCGCGCTCGTGGTAACCCTCGCAGAGACTGAAAATGCCATACGCAAGCTCATACGCGAAATAGAAAAGACAAAGCGGCGCGTGAACGCCCTTGAGTTTGTAGTGCTTCCGCGGCTTGAGTCGCAGGCAAAGCTCATCTCATTCCGCCTGCAGGAAATGGAAAGGGACTCCTTTGTGATGCTTAAAATGATAAAGAAAAAGCTCAGCGCAAACGCAGCCGCCGCAGAGGAGCAAAAGGCAAAGCCGAATTAAAAAAAGAAAATAAAAAGCTCAAATGAGCTTTATGTCCCTCTGCAAGTCCTCCAAATCCTGCTCATGCTCAATCTCATCCTCAAGTATTTTCCTTATGAGGTGGAAGGTTATCGGATCCTTTGTAACCATGATTTTCTTGAGCATGTCATTGTAGACTTTTATTGCCCATTGCTCGCCCTTTATGTTCTGCTCAATGAGCTTTAGCACGTTAGGGTCCTTTGGCTCGTCATAGCCGCACGTTGATTTCTTGACCCACTCCCCGGGGTTGAGTATCGGCGTGCCCCCAAGCTCTATTATCCTTTTTGCAAGCATTTCCGCGTGCTTGAACTCGTCAGCGGCGTGCTCGCTTAGCTCCGCCTGCACGTTTGGGCCGCTTCTCTTAAATATGTTTCCCTGCATATCCAACTAACAAACCCCTTAGGTGATATTGATGAGAAAAGGACAACACGCAAACAGGCTGCAGTCGCGCAAGCGCGTGGCGGCAGGAAAGAAAAAGGCAAAAAAACGCATACAGGAAAACATGTGCAAATGCGACTGCGAGTGCACGGAATAGTTTTTCTTTTATTCCTTCTTTTTCATCTCTCTGTATTTGTGATATTTCCAAACTCCATTAAAATACGCCAACGCACCTGCAAGCATGAGTATTAGCGCCAATATGACATAATCCTTATTAAAACTAAGAATTCCGTAAGCTATGCCTACTGCACCAAGACCCAAGCTTGTTTCAAAACCTGCTTCCCCAAGCAACAGCCATTTGTCCGCCATTTTTTCACCTCGCAAATCCACTTGCACTATATAACGATAGCCCTTTGTATATAAAAGTTAATGCCGCATACCTCCTTCTTACCAAAACCTTTATATCCTTTCTTCAAAATAATAAACTCATGTTCAAAAAATTGAATTTGTTTTCAAAAACAGAGATGAAGGCGCTCATTTTCCTATCTGAAAAAGATGGCGAGCTTTACGAGCTTCAAATAGCGCAAGGCGCAGGCATAAGCGCGGCTTCCGCAAATTCCATCCTCAACAAGTTCAGCAAAATAGGGCTTATAAAAAAAATCACAAAGGGCAAAATGTCCTTTTACAGGCGCAACGACGAAAACCCCCTTCTTCGCCAGTTCAAGGTTTTCATTAAGGTAAACTCCCTGCTGCCGCTTATTGAAAAGGCAGTCCCTCTCTGCAAGCGCATAGTGCTTTTTGGCAGCTGCGCAACAGGCAGGAACGGCGAAAAGAGCGACATAGACCTCTACTTTCTCTCAAGCGAAAAGAATGCGCTGCGCCGCCTCCTAGAATCAGACCCCAAAATACAGGCAATAATACTAGATAGCGTTGAATATTCCGCACTTTCCAAAAAAGATAAGCCCCTTTATGGGCGGATAAACGCAGGCATTGAACTTTATGGAGGCGAGCCCTATGGATGAGCGCTTCAGCACTTGTTTGGCAGAAGGCAAGCTCGTAAAAATCGGATTGCAGCAGGACTTGGTGCAAAAGGAGTTTGATGGCGCAGAATTTGACCTCAAAACCGCGCAAACTTCTCTTTCTGAAAAAAACCACAAATGGGCAAGCGTGCAGGCATACTACTCAATGTTCCACACTGCAAAGGCGCTTGTGCTCAGCAAGGGCTATCGGGAGAAAAACCATTACTGCCTGCGCATTGCGCTCAAGGCTCTTTTCATTGACATCCATCTTCTTGAATCAAAATACATTGAAAGGCTGCGCGATTCCATGAATCTGTGCGAGGATGCGGATTACGGGCTCATTTATTCAGACAATTCCGCAAAAGAGGCGGTTGCATGGGCTGCCGAATTCCTGCAAGAAGCAAAAAAACTCATTAAAGGCAAATAGGCGTTTCCATGGATTTGGATTTTGAAAAGCCGATTATCTGCCCCTTTTGCGGGGGGATAAAGCCTGAGCAAAAAAACGCAAGGGACGTAAGCTGCCTTTGCACCTGCCTTGATTGCTCCGACGCAAAGGAGCTTGACTGATTTTACCAATTCCGGACTTCCCTAACAAAAACCTTACATTTAAAAATGGCTTTTCTTCCAATTATTTGTGGTGTTAAAATGAAAAAATACGTTGCGCTATTCGCACTTTTTGCATCCCTCGTGCTTTTCTATGGCTGCATTGCAGCCCCTTCAGCAGAGCCGCCAGTTCCGCCAATTGGGGGCGCGAACCAAACAAACCAGTCCAACCAAACAAATCCCAACGCCAATGCAACAGTGTGGCTTTCCTATGAACCCATACAATGCGGGGGAAACCCATGGCAGATATGGGAGGCAGAAAGCGGGCGCCAATACATAAGGGCTCCAACCGAAGAGGAAATACTAACCGCATATTACCTTCAAGTGTACGGCGTGGAAATATTGCAATACCAAAGCAGGTACACGCACGGTATTGTATGCCTTGCATGCTCCTGCCCGCGCGGGGACACAATAAGCATTGAAGTATACGAAAAAAGCAAGGCAAAAATGCTCTCCCTTGGCTGGAGCGAAGCAACAAAGCCCAAAGACTGCCCTCAGATAATGCCCCCCTCGCCCAATTTCTGCGAAAACGGCACAATCGTATCCGGAGGCATTGACGACAACGGCTGCGAGCTTGCCCCAGCGTGCATTTTTGAGCCGGACTCGTAGGGCAAAATTTACATAAGCACAGACAGCGAATCCTGCAGGACAATGCTCTTCCAATGCGCGCAGGGAAAGCAGCCCTTCTTTGACAGCAGCGGCTGCGGGTGCATGGATGCCAACTCAACTGCAGGAAGCAATTCAACAGGCAACTAAGTGCGCTGCAAAGCTGAAAATAGCCCCGACCAGATTCGAACTGGTGTAACTAGGTTTCTTTCAACCGTGACGATTTTCCCTTTTTCCGCCAACGCTTTTTCGCCCGTACCCGCCTGGAGGGCGAAAAAGGGTTGTTCAAAGCCTAGTGTCCTTGGCCGCTAGACGACGGGGCTAGCGTGCATTAATATGCAACATTGATATGCAAAAAACAAGTTATAAACTCTATCCTTTCTAGCCGCTTGCAACCCTTATCTCCTTCTCCACGTTCAAATCCGGCGCAAGCGGTATGTCAAGCTTTACTTTCAGCTTCCACACGGTGATTTTATTGTTTTCCCCATAGTGGTAGTCCGTTGAAGGCGCATTGGCGGGCAGCACAAATGCCACTTGAAAGTCCTCAGTGGAGAACACCCCTTCACCCGCGACTTTTTTCTCCTGCCGATGCAATATCTTATGCCGATAATCCGTCTCCTTTTTCACATGCGTGTCCGCGAACATGCCAAGGTCCCGTCTTTGCTGCCTTTCAAAGTCCGTCATCACCCTCTCAATGCTCATCTTTGTCATTTCATCGCAGTAGAGGACCGCAACAACGCCGCGCGCTTTTGTTGGCTTGCCGCGCCTAAGGCTTATGGATACGTTTACAGTCTCCCCGGGCGCATACTCCTCCTTGTCAGTGGTTACAATCATTTTAGCACCTAATATTGCCGCGCAACATAAACATATTCCGCAGCATCTTTCCCGCACACAATGCATTTTTCCCCCTGCGGCTTTTCCTCGGCATCATAGCGGGTTCCGCGCACGTCCCCTGCTGTTTTGCCTTTTATCTCATCCGCGCAGCCCTTCCCTTCAATTTCCATTGTGCAAAACGCGACTTTCACAAGCTTCCCTGCCTTAAGCTCTTTTTCAAGCTCGCTCATCTGCTTTGCGCTTGCAAGCGTGGCAGCGAATTTCTCATCCGCCTTTTTCTTAAGAACGGAAATCATTCCTGAACCAATTCTCCCTATCTCGCCTGCAAGCTCGCCGGCTTTCACGTGTGCTTTCTCGCCGCTAACGCGGTTCGCAACAACAAACTCGTTGCTCTGTAGCTCGCGCAGCCCAACTTCCACGCGCACGCATGCGCCCTTAAGCTCCCAATGGTTGTACTTAAAGCCCGGCGTATTGTCGCTCTTGTCCACAACAACCCGCAACCCTGCATCTTTAAGAATTGCGCCAATCTCGTCCGCCTTTTTCTCAAGGTTTTCGTTTTTTTCGCCCTTTTTGGGTATTGGCACAACAACAACCTGCACTGGCGCAAGCTCAAATGGCAGCACAAGCCCCCTGTCATCCCCGTGCGTTGATATTAGCGCTGCGTATATGCGCGAAATCGCAGGCCCATAGCACGTCTGCCAGCAATACTCATGCTTTCCGCTTTCGTCCTGATACTTGACATCAAACGCCTTTGCAAAATTCTGCCCCAAAAGATGCGTTGAGGGAAGCTGCAATACCCTTCCGTCCGGCATCATGCAGTCCGCGGCATAGGTGTTTAGCGCCCCGGGAAACTTGTCCCACTGCGGCCTGCAGAAAAATACAAACGGAACCCCGAACTGCCCGTGTATCACGTGCTGCGCCATTTCCATGTCCTGCTTTACCTGCGCAACGCTTTCCTCATACGTCTCAAACGCATCATGCGCCTCTATCCAGTAGAACTCGCGGCTGCGTATGAAAGGCCGCGTTGCCTTTGTCTCATGCCTCCACACTTGCGAGGAGTGGTAAATTTTAATCGGCAAATCCTTTTTCCCCTGCACCCAAAGCGAATACATCTGGTACATGGAAGTTTCGGAAGTGGGGCGCATTGCAAGCTTCTCTTCAAGCGGATTTCCTCCGGCCTCAGTAACCCAGAAAACGTCAGGCGCAAATCCCTTCACGTGCTCGCCTTCCTTTGTAAAGTTGCCTTCAGGAATGAGCGCAGGGAACCACGCAGGCAAATGCCCCGTCTTCTCAAGCTCAGCCTCATACATGCGGTACATCCTCATCATGCTCATTACGGACCATGGCTGGAAAACAACAAACCCCTTCACATTATAGCGTATGTCCGCGAGCTCCGCCTCTTTTATGAGCTCGGTATACCATTCCGAAAAGTTAGCGTCTTTTTTATTTTGCATAACCATCACTTAACGCCATGAATTGCATTACAATGCTTTAAAACCTTCTTGCACAAATCCCTCCTTGTATGGAAAAGCACAATCTTCTTACGCTTGAAAACGCAAAAAGCATCCTCGCGCTTGTTTTTGCACTCGCAATTACGCTTGCAGCCTTTGAGCTTTCAAAAAACGTTGAAGCCTTGCGGGCATGGGGCTATGTTGGCGTTTTCTTCATCGCCCTCATCTCCAGCGCAACAATGTTCCTTCCAGCCCCGGGCTTTGCAATAATATTCGGCATGAGCGCGTTCCTAAACCCACTTGGGGTTGGCGTGCTTGCAGGCATCGGCTCTTCCTTTGGGGAGCTTACAAGCTACCTTGTGGGATATTCAGGAAGCGGCAAAATAAAGCGCACAAAAATTTACGCGCAGCACAAAATCGCCCTGCAAAAATACGGCATGCCCGCAATATTTGTTCTCTCCGCGCTGCCCAACCCTGTGCTTGATTTGGCAGGCATTGCCGCAGGCGCAATGCGCATGCCGGTATGGAAATTCCTTCTTGCCACAATGGCGGGCAAAATACTCAAATACCTAGCCATCGCATACACTGGTTTTTACGTGGGCGAATATTTTCTATAGGCACATCTGTTTTCCAGCCCTAAAATTTCCAGCCCCAAAATGCTTATATTTGTTTGTAGACAATATATAACAGTGGGAGTTCGGATGACTAGCTCATCTTTCAGTATGCAGCCACTTACAGCCCAGAATAAGCCTCCAAATTCTGCCCCTCCAACCGCATTGCGCAGGCTCCTGCCCCTGCGCGAAGATCCGGCGCACGACAATCTTTGGCTTGTGAACAGGACAATGTCCATTCTTGAGCACGGCTCGCGCACGCACAACCTTTATGCTTTCCTGTCAAGGCTGTTTCCTAATGCAGTTTTGGCAGTGCGGTCAAATTTTCATGCGTATGACATAGCGAACCTTCCCACTGATCGCACACAAGCAGCCTTTATTTTTTCATTCATGGAAATATTGGGGAAAAATAAAACAGCGCAATGGCCCTGCCTTCCGGCTTTATCGGCAGAAGATGCCCTCGTCCTGTCGGGTCGCTTTGAAAAAATCTCTTCGGATGGGCTCGTAATTGCCACCCTTGCCCTGTTTTTCAAGATTGTGGAAGATCCCCGGAATGCAGCTGCCCGACTATACAAGACACAAATTCCGCTGGTTGCCGGCGCCACAACCGCTGAACCGCGACCGCCCGCCGCAGTGCTTGGGTTGCCTCCATCCACTCCTGCAATCTGAGCTAAAAGCAGCATGAATCCTTAAACCCGCACTTTTTGCATACCGCGGCTTTGCTGCCCCCTATCGCATTCATCATTTCGCCGCACTGCGGGCACGGCTTGCAAATATCGGCTTCCATGCCACTCTTTCCAAACAAAAATGGGCCGAAGGAGATTTGAACTCCCGACCTTTCGATTTCAAAAGTTTCTGCGCGCATGCGCAAAAATTTATCAGTCGAACGCTCCAACCAAGCTAAGCTTCCGTTAACAGTTGAAATTCAAATGTTAATACCGGCCCGTAAGTTGGCTGGACATCACGGACAGTTTCCTTATTTTGCTGCCCGTATCAAATCTTATTTCTCTCGCATAATTTATTAAGGATTGCTTGTCTCGTATCCTCAGAACGAATCCTAAGATTTTCTTCTTGTCCTTCTGGCGCAAATAGGCTGGACTTGTAGTAATCCCTTACCGCTATGTGCCCATCTGTCATCAAATCTGCGGCTGTTTCAGCCAATTCAACTGTAGGGAGCAGCGGCAATGTTTTTTTGAAATAGGCAACTGACTCATCAGCATATCTGCCTGTCTTATAGCTTTTCTTCAAATCATCGGTGCACACAAGTGGGCTAACATTCATGCCCAATAACTGAAGTAAAATAATAAAAAAGTAACATTTTTGGCCGTAAAAACTCAGCAGCTCTAAAGCAGCCTTGGTATGCCGTCCCCCCTCCTTGCCATCACTACCCTCTCCTCTCCGCTCTCAATGAACGCGCCGCGCGTGTCCAGCGCCACTATGTATTGGCGTTGCAGCTCGTCAAACGCCTTCTGCTCCTCGCCTTCAAAGGTGCGAACCTGCCTCTGCGCAGTCCTTTCCTGCATCTGCCTGCCAAAAAGCCCTATTTTTTTTTCGTTCTCGTCAAATTCCGCAAGCTTTTCGTTCGCAACCCACACGCTGCCCCTTCCCACTATCGTCCTTTCGGTTTCTGCGCCCTCTTTTTGCAACTCCACGCGCACAAGCCTTGTCCCATCAACATTCAGGCGGCATCCAAGCCGCGCAGCAAGAAGCGAAATTTCCTTTCTTTTCCCTTCCGAAAGCGTGCCAACGTCCACCGCCTCCCCCTCGCTGCTTTCCACCATCCTGCAAAGCGCCTCGCAGTCCGAGCGCGGCAGCGAATTTGCAAGCACCGTAAGGCGCGCAATGTCCTCCCTCCTGTCAAAGTTCCCCCTTGTAAGCGCGGCCCTTTGCTTCATTTTGCCGTAAACGTCGCCGGCTTTCTTTGTTATTGCCTCGTCAAGCTCCGCTTTTGAATGCGAGTTTATCTCCGAAGTAATCCCCTCTATTTCCTTTCTGCGCGGCACAATTGCAACAAGGTCAACAACTTCCAGCTTTTCGCGTATGGGCTTTAGCTTCGCCTCTATCTCCCCGACAAGGTCGCCAAGCGCGCGCACGTGGAAATCGTCCTCCTTTGCGCCGTTGCGAAGCAAAAAGCCGTGCCTGAACTCGTTTTCGTTTTTCTTCCTTGTAAGCAGCGTGTAATCAACAAGCTCCCTGTTCGTGATAATTACTGTTTCCTCTCCCATGCCAAACCCATGCCACTATACTGCGAGAATATTTTTTAACCCACCGTATTTATCTTTTTTCCCTTTGAAAGCGCGGCAATGCTTTCAAGCGTGGTTTTTACAATCCTCAGCATCGCGTCTTTTGTGTCAAACGCGCAGTGCGGTGTCATTATGACGTCATCGCGCTCGCGCAGCACGTGATCAATGACCGCATTTCTAAGGCTGCACTCATTTGCTGCGCGCGATGAGGAAAGAACCGAGCAGCTTTCGCGCATGAACCTCTCCTCCTCTATCACATCAAGCCCCGCCCCTCCCAAAATTCCTTTTTGCAGCCCGTAAAGGACGGCATCAGTTTCAACAAGCGGGCCGCGCGATGTGTTTATCAAAAGCGACCCTCTCTTTACTTTGCCTATGTTGTGCATACCTATGAGGTGGTGCGTGCCCTTGGTGTAAGGCGCATGAAGGCTTATCACATGGCTTTGCGCAAGCAGCTTCCCAAGGGAAACAAGCGCAAACCCAAGTTTTTTTGCAAGCTTTTTATCCGCAAAAGGGTCATGCACAAGCACCCTCATCCCAAACCCGTGCGCAATCCTCACAACGTTCTGCCCTATGTGCCCAGCGCCTATCACGCCTATTGTTTTTCCCATCAAATCAAAGCCGCGCAGCCCCTGCGTTCCAAAGTCCGCGCGCCTTACCTGCTCGTTTGCCTTCACAATGCGGCGCGAAAGCGCCAACATGAGCGCAAATGCGAACTCCGCAACAGTTTCCTCCCCGTAAGTGGGCACGTTGTGCACGCTTATGCTCTTTCTTTTGCACTCCTGCAAATCAATATGGTCAAACCCTGTTGAGCGCGTGCATATCGCCTTGAGCTTTGGAAATGCCCGCATTTGCTCAGCCCCGATATTTGAAAATGCGAAAACCGAAACAACCTGCGCATCTTGGTATTTCTTTGCAGTGCGCACGCTAAGCGGCTTTTTCTCAAATGCAATTTCGCACCCTTTCGCCGAAAAATTCGCCCCTATGTACTCCCTTTCCATCCTATCCGTGTCAAAAAATACAACTTTCATTCCCCCACCCTCTCCATTCGCATAAACTTTGTAAATATTGTTTGGGAGGGGCGGCAAAAATAGGTGGGAGGTGAATTATGGCACCGCCCCTTCCCCAAAACAAGTGTTTGGTCGCCTTGCATTTTGCAAGCGTGATACGTTTCATTTTTTCATTTCATTTTGTAATACACTTTCCTCCCTACCTGCTGCTTTTGCAACAAGCCCATCTGGTAAAGCTTGGAGAGCCTTGCGCTTGCGGCGTTTGGCCCCTTATACCCGAACTCCCTCTTCACTTCATCCGCGCATACGTGCCCTTTTCTTTTCACCAAGCCCAGTATATCCTCGTCCTGCTTTGGAAGGAGAATTTCTTCCCCTGCCCCGATTTCCAGTTCCCTGTTTTGCGTTTTCAGCCTCTCTTCCAGCTTCGCGACCCTCTCATCCATCTGCAGAAATTTCTGGTCAATCCGTTCAATTATGCCCTTGAGCAGCCTGTTTGCATTCTCCCGCTCATTCACTGTCCTGTTCATGAGCGCTGCCAAAAATACCGGGTTGTTGAGCATGTGCGCGATTTCCTGCGCCTCTTTCTTCATCTGCCCCTTTGTTTCGTCCATGAGCCGGTAGGCTGCCGCATTTGCATCCGTTTTATAAGCATTCTCTTCGTTTTCCACTCTATCAACAGCCGCACATTGCGAATGTTTATTGTGATTGATGTTTTCCATCGCGAGCATGATTGTTTCGCGATGATGTCTTTGTACTATCATGACTTAGTCATGATAATATTTATAAATACATAAGCCCATCCGTCGTGAAACTCACAAATTTTTCCCCTACTTAATTCCTCAAAATGCAACAGGTCGGTAACATGCCCAAGGAAGAGCACCCCCACATTGTAGTTGACCAGCGGGAACGCTCAGGCGTAAAAGAGCTGCTCTCCTCAATGGGCGCAATAGTGGAAGTGCGCACCCTTGAAATAGGGGACTTTCTTACCTCGCAGCGCACATGCATAGAGCGCAAAACGCGAAATGATTTTGAAAGTTCCATCCTTGACGGCAGGCTCTTTTCGCAGCTTTCCCAAATGAAGCAAAACTACGAATGCGCAATAGTGGTTGTGGAGGGAGACGCCCCAACGGAAAGCCGGCTTTCACGCGCAGCGCTCCTTGGCGCATACTCATCAGTAATGGCTGATTACGGCTGCTCGCTTTTTTTCACCCGCTCCCTTGAAGCAACCGCGGAACTCGTGCATGCAATCTCAAGGCACGAGCAGCTGGCGCGAAAATCCCCTCTTCGCGTATATGCAAAAAAGAAAGCCCTCACGCCCTCGCAGGCGCAACGGGGCATAATGGAGTCCCTTCCGGGGGTCGGCCCAACGCTTGCAAAATCCCTGCTCAAATACTTCTACACAATAGAGAACGCAATTACCGCCCCTGCAAGCGAGCTTGCGCAGGTGGAGAAAATGGGCGAAAAAAAGGCAAAGGAAATAAGAAGGCTTCTCACAACCCTTTACAAGGAAGAAGATGACTAAAGCAGGTTTTCAAATTCTTCCCTTGCCATGTGTAAATCTTTTTTGATTATTTTGAGCAAAAGCCCACGCCCTATCGTTTCCCCCGCATGGCAAGGAACAACTGTTGCCCTCCCATCCGGATGCGAAAAAAACATGTGGCTGCCTTCTTGGCGCACAAGGATAAAGCCTGCCTTTGCAAGTGCTTTGGCAATCTCCTTAGCGCTAAGAAGCGGCAGTTTTGCCATTTTAAACCTCAAGTAGCTGCAAACCCACAAAACGCTCAGTATTTGGCGCAGGTTGCCTGCACTTGACATACAGCGCAATCGCCTCCTTGGTGCGCTTCATAAGCTCATCAAGATTTTTCGCCTGCGTGTGGCAGCCGGGAAGCTCAACTACTTCCGATACAAAGCAGCCGTCCTCATCCTGCTCTATGAGCACATTATAATTCGCCATGCTAAAATTCCTGCGCGGAGGCTTAAAAATCTGATGTTTTCAGGCAATGCAAACGCCGTCATGGCAGTGCCTGATTAAGAAACAGGCCCCTCACAACCATTTACAAGAAAGAAGAGGGTGCATGAACGTTTTTCTCCCATAGAGTTAAAAAATTACCACACTATATCCATATTGGCATTTGTTAATCTTCAAATATCAAAGTGGAAAAAATGGCAAGCGCATCTGCAATACTCCCTGCCCAAACAATCCTGCCTCTAAATGTGCGACCAACAGAAGCGCATCTTCGCCGCGCTTTTTTTGAACGCATCTGGGAAATGTCCAAAGGAAAAAAGGAGGGCAATGGCATAACAAGTTTTCAGGAAATTAACTGGCAAAAAATACGCGGCATAATATTTGATTTGGACGGCACGCTTGAGCCTTACCATAACGACAGGGATGAACTGTTTACGCAGATGCTGCTGGACAACATGGATGATTCCCAAAAGCAAGCTTTCTCTGGGCTAATTGAAGGGGAAAGCGCCTACATAAATAGTATAAAAGTAGGCACAATCTACGAACGCGACAGCGGAACGGTGCTTTGGGTGCCTCAAAACTGGAAAGAGCGCATAGCCTCCATGCAGCAACTCCAGCTAGACGAACTTATACTCATGGCACTCTCAAGCTTATTTACGCCAATTTATGAAAAACAGGGCAAAAACCCCAAGTGCGTAAGCGAAAAACGGAAAAAAATCCGCCTTTGCGCAGTTCTGGCAGGCATGTCCCACGAACAGATAGTGAAGGTTACCGGAGATTACCATGAAAAAAGGCTGCGTGGAATACAAGAAGAGCTCAAAAAGTTCCAGCACTTTATTGAATGGGCAGAAACAATGCGCAAAGCAGGTTTCAAGATTTCCGTTGCGAGCAACAGTTCGGAAAGAATTTCCAACGCCATTCTGGATGCAAGGGGCATGCGCAAGCATGCTGATTGTGTTATCGGGGACGCGCGCAAGCCTTTCAAGGCACAAAAATCATATTCAAAAGCTGCCAACGCAATGGGCCTTGAACCACGCGAAATAATCGTAGTCGGGGACAGCTTCACAAACGATGTCCAAAGCGCACACCATGAGGGATATGTTGCTGTCTATCTTGGCTCCTCAAAAGCCGATGATTTCAACCCCTTTCAGCTTCACATGCAGGCTCCGACATTGGAAGCTTTTCTGGGTTTTATGCAAGGGCAAATTTTTGCTTGCAGATGAATGCATGGCTGCGGCTAAACACATTCTCCCATTTTCAAAATCGCATCGCGCAGCACACTTTCCTCCTGATTCAGGCAAATCCTTACAAATTTCCCGTATTCCCCGAATTCGCTTCCGGCGGAAACCGCAACGCCTTTTTCAAGCGCCCTGTTTGCGAATTCCCACGCATCTTCCATTTTCTCGTGCGTTGCAAATGCGTATATCCCAGCCTGAGGCATTGCATAGGAAAACCCCGCATCATTGAGCGCCTCCGCAGCAGCCTTTAGCCTTGCCCTCCAAATTTTATTTGCCCCTTCCAGTATCTCCTTCTCATTCTCAAGGCACGCAATGCCCGCTTTTTGCACAAAAATTGGCACGCACGTTGATGTAACCTGATTGAAAGAAATTATTTTCTGTGCAATTTCTTTTGGAGCAATCGCATATCCGAGCCTCCATCCCTCCATTGAAAACTCCTTTGAAAAAGAGCGCACCCTTATGGCATCATAGTTCCCAATAGGCTCGTGCGCAAGCCCCTTGTATGCCTCATCAATTACAACAGGCACGTTCTTGCGGGATGCGCTTTCAATGGTGCTTTCCACCAATTCCTTACCGTACACTGTGCTTGTGGGGTTAAGCGGATTGCATATCAGCAGCATTTTCGCACCCTCAAGGGGTAGCTCCCCAAACTGCCAGTTCTCCTCCATGCTTGTTTGCACTGGGACAGCTTGCAGCCCAAGCTGCTCGCACGCAAGGTGGTATGCGGGCCAGTGCGGGGAAGGGAATACTACCTTTTTCCCTTTCCCAAGCACGCTAAGAAGCGCATAAAGAATGTGCTTTGAGCCCGGCCCCACAACAACATTCTCAACGCCGCATTTTTCCCTGCGCGCAATTTTTTCCCTCAGCTCCATAAGCCCTGCACCGCTCCCGTATCCGCTCCCGTCCTCCTGCATTGATTTTTCAGCAGCCTCCTTTGCACACTTGGGGGCGGGCATATTGGTGTCCCCTATGTGCAGCTTTGTTATTTTCCTGCCGCTTCGCTCAAGCGACGTAACTTTTTCCACAAATTCATAAAATGCCCCCATACCAACTACCCCTCCTCACAACTCCTTGTAGCATCCAAGGAAGCGGAACATGCCGCTTTCCTTTTGCGTTTTTTCCAGCGCATCTTTCACATTCTTGTCCTCGTCGCTTCCTGCAAAGTCAATTATGAACCCATACTCCCCAGTCCCATTTTTCATCGGAAGGGATAGAATGCGCGTCAAATTTATTTTTGCGTCCGCAAGTATCTTCAATATCCCAAAGAGCGCGCCTGCCTTGTGTGCGGTTGTGAAGGCAATCGTGCACTTGTCCCCTTTTTCCTTTGCCTTTTCCCGCGACACAACAAGGAACCTCGTTGTGTTTGATGCATGGTCCTCAATGTTCTCCTTTATTATCTCCAGATTGTAAAGCCGCGCACACAGCGCGCTTGCTATTGCTGCCGAGCCCATCGGTTTTTGTGAAGCAACCATTTTCGCAGCCCCTGCGGTGTCGTAAAAGGGCTTTGGCTCAAGCTTGTTGCGCGCAATAAAGCCAGCGCATTGCGCAAGCGCCTGCGGGTGCGAATACACGCTTCGTATCTCCCGATAATCCATGCCGGAAGGCGCAAGAAGGCAGTGGTGCACGGGCACTTTCACTTCCCCTACAATGTGCAGCCCCGACTCCATAAGAAGTTCGTTCACTCCTGCAACCGGGCCTGCCAAGGAATTTTCAACCGGCACAACGCCCAAATCCAGCTCCCCGCTTTTCACAGCCTCAAACACCTGTGAAAATTCAAGGCAGGGAACTGGCACCGCGTTTTTAAGCGCGCCTGCGGCAATCTCGCTGTACGCCCCATGCTCCCCCTGAAATCCCACAAGCACAAGTTCTTTTTTCTGAAGCTCTTTTCCTTCCGCAATGAGCTCGGACACGATTTTCCTCCCAAACTCCGCACTCACGAGCCCGTGCGCCTTTTTCCCAATTGCCCCAAGCACCTGCTGCTCCCGCTTTCCATCCGTAACTTCGCCCTTAAACCTTTTTGTGCGAAGCGAAAGCTCCATCCTCCTGTCCATGAGCCTCAAAAGCTCAACGTCCAGCCCGTCAATTTTTTTCCTCACTTCGTCCAAGTCCATGCGCTCACCCTAGAATTTCTTTTGCAGGCTCGTAAGAGCCAATGTGCACCAGCCCCTGCCATCCTGCAATTTTTCCAACTCCCTCTTTCCTGTCAAACTCAACAACAAACTTTTCCCCATCCCTTTTCACTTTATATTCAGTCCTGCCCTGCAGCAACTCCCCAAGCCTCTCACGCACGTCATCTTTGAGCGCAGACAAAAGGTTTGCCATATGGCGCTCTGAGAATACTCTTGTTATTTCTGCTCCTGCATTCCTAATGCCATTAAGAAATAACGCAAGATCTTTCATGTCTGGCAGCCCAATTGAAACAATGTGCCTGCTGCCGCCCATCTCAGGCATTTTTGCCTCAAAAATCAAGAAGCGTGTCCTGTTTGTCGGGTCATTTTCCAGATTACTTCTTACAATCTTAAGCCCGTAAAGCTGTGCGCACACGTTTCTTGAAATCGCGCCCGTTTCCCGCAATAATTCAGATGCAACCTTCAATGATGCACCCGCTGTATCATTGTGCTCAACAGCCTCCCATCCATTTTCAGCTATTGCATTGCTGCATTGCTTGAGCGCTTGTGGATGCGATAAAACGATTTTTATGCCACTAAAATCAGTTTCAGGCAGAGCAAGCAGGCAGTGGTGAATTGGCAAAATTATCTCTCCGCTCACTCCAAGCGAAGTATTGGCAAGTAGCAAATTTGCATTTTCAACAGCCCCTCCAATTGAGTTCTCAATCGGCACTTCCCCAAAATCAAAAATACCCTCTCCAACCCCCATGAGCACCTCTTGGAAGCTGCCGCAGGAAATGGGGATTGCCTTCTTATTCTGCGTTTCTGCAGCCAGCTCTCCATGTGCGCCCGGCATCCCCTGATAAGCAGAAAGCATTGGATTTTCATTCAGCAGCTTCACTGTCTCGTCTATTATCCTTCTAAAAAAACTTGAGGCAACATTTGGACTCCATGCACCTCTGGATGCATCCGTAACTCTTCCTAGCACTTCAATTTCACTGAACGACCACGGGTGCGCGGAAGCCTCTGCCTTTAGGCAGCGGAGGAGCGCACCCGCACAGGGAATGTTGTGGCTTCCGCCTGAAGCCCTTCCGCAATCTTCGCGGAACCTGCAAATCGGCGAACCGATTTGCGGTCCACTTTTCGCGGAAAGCGAAAAGTCGGAGCCACGGGCTTCAGCCCGTGGTCGTTCACGCTTAAAGTCGCTCACACCAAGCCCGCCTATTCTCTTGAGTCTGCCCACAACTAGCCCAAGCTCCATGCGTCTGCGCAGCTGGTGCACTATCAACAGGTCATTCGCATCAATTTTTCCCCTGATTTCTGCCAAGTTCGTCATGCTAGCCCTCTTTCCTGCCTGCAAGCACAATGTCCGCAATGCAAAATGCCGCAACGTTTTCCACAACAGGCACCGCCCGTATGCAAATGCACGGGTCGTGCCTCCCCTCTATTTTCAGTTTTGCGCTTTCCATTTTTTCCAAGTCCACTGTGTTTTGCTCGCGGAAAACACTTGATGTAGGCTTGAATGCAACGCGGAACACAATCGGCATCCCTGTTGAAAGCCCGCCCAATATCCCGCCCGCATTATTTGTTTTTGTTGCAATTTTTCCATCCACAATTACAAACTCGTCATTGTGCGCGCTCCCCTTCATGCGCGCAGCCTCAAATCCCGCCCCAAACTCCACTCCCTTTGCGGCAGGTATCGCAAATACCGCCTGCGCGATAATGCTTTCAATGCTTGCGAACATCGGCTCTCCAATCCCAGCAGGCAGCCCAACAACTTTGCATTCCACTATCCCTCCCACAGAATCCTGCTCCCTAATTGCATTTTTCACTTCCTCCTCCATCTGCGCCGCAGTTTTTGCATCCGGGCACCTAACCGCATTCGCGTAAGTTCCTTTCACTATTTCCTCTTCACTTGGCTCACCTTGCAGCCTCACGTTTCCAAGCGCGCGCATGAACGCCAGTGTGCGCACCCCTTTTTTCTCCAGCACTTTCTTTGCAACCGCGCCCGCCATCACAAATGCGGCAGTCATCCTGCCGGAAAAAAACCCTCCGCCGCTTTTCACTTGGCCGTATTTCACTATCGCGGGGTAATCTGCATGCCCCGGTCGGGGCATCCTTGAGAATTTTGCGTAATGCCCCGGGCGGGTGTCCTTGTTTTTCACAAGCATGCGCATTTTCCCCCCAGTAGTTTTTCCATTTTCAATGCCGCTTTCAATAACAACGGTGTCCTCCTCCTTTCTCTGGCTTGTGAGCGCGCTCTGCCCGGGCTTTCGCCCCCAACGTGGGGCCCATGGCTGCTGCCAAACACTTCCAATTTGAAGTTTTTCCCAAATGAAAATGCATTTCCCATTTTTTCCATCATTCCACCCTCAATTTTTCCAAATCCCCAAAGAAATTCGGGTATGATTTTGCAACGCACTGCGCATCCTGTATTTGCACATCCGTGTTGCTTGCAAGCGCCGCAACCGCGCATGCCATTGCAATGCGGTGGTCCCCATGCGACTGCACGCTGCCGCCTTTTAGCTCTCCTCCCTCCACGCGCATCTCATCCCCCTGCACGCCAACCTTTGCACCCATTGCAGTGAACTCTTTCACAAGCGCAGCAGCCCTGTCGCTCTCTTTGTTTTTTAGCCGCCCGGCTCCGCGCAACACGCTTCTCCCCTTGCAGCTGCACGCAAGCGCAACAAGGGGCGGGAACAAATCCGGGCAATCCGTTGCATCAAATTCAAGCGCCCTAAGGCTTGCTTTTGCAACCGTTATCGCATTTTCCTCCTGCAGAACTGTCGCCCCGGCATCCTTGAGCGCATCCACTATCACCCTGTCAGCCTGAAGCGATTTTTGCGCAAGCCCCTCCACCTTCACTTCGCCCGCTATCGCGCCTGCAACAAGCATGAATGAAGCGCCCGACCAGTCTCCCTCAATTTCCACGCTTGCAGGCTTGTATTGCTGCCCGCCTTTTATTGCGAACCTCTCCATCGTTGCATCCGCCCCAACCTCAACCCCAAACTCCTGCAGCATCTGCAACGTCATGCGCACGTACGGCCTGCTTTTGAGGCTTTCAACGTGCAAAAGCGAATTTTTTTCGCACAAAGGAAGCGCCATCAAAAGCCCGCTTAAAAGCTGGGAGCTTTTTGAGCCGTCCATGCGCACCTCCCCCCCTTTCATTTTCCCGCTTATTTTTACAGGCGCATGCCCGTTTTGAGTTTCGCACCGCGCCCCAAGCGCAACAATCGGCGCTTCAATTCCCCCAAGCTGCCTCTCCCCAAGCGTTCCTTTTCCAACAAGCGTGAATTCCCCATCAAGCGCAGCTGAAATTGCGCAAAACATTCTCATGCACAAGCCGGACTCATCGCAGTCCAGAGTTCCAGAAGAAGTCGCATTGCCTCCCTTTATCGCAACCTCTCTTTCCAGCATTTCAACCTGTGCCCCAAGGCAGCGTGCAATCCCAAGCGCAGCAAGAGCGTCCTCACAAAACGAGGGGTTCCTTATAATGCTCTTTCCCTTTGCAAGCGCCGCCGCTGCAACTGCCCTTTGCATCATGCTCTTTGAAGAAGGCGCGCGCATTTTACCGCACACGTTTCCAGAAGGTATTTTTTCCATCATGGCTTTCCAACCCCTATTTCCATTGCTATCATGCTCGCAACTTCCTGCGCGGTTTTGCCCCCAGTATTCACCATTATGTGGCAGGCTCGCGCGTAAATTTGAAGCCTTGCTTCCAATATCCTGTGCGCAACCTCCTCTTTGTCCTGCCTGTTTACCAGCGGCCTGCTTGCATCGCCCTTTGTCCTTTCCATTGCCTCTTTTGCGCTTGCAAAAAGCCACACCACAAAGCATTCCTTTTGCAGCAGTTGCGCATTTTCCTCCCTAAGGACAATGCCTCCCCCGCACGAAATAACGCAATTTTCTTTTTGCACTGCCTCTTTGAGCGCTTCAGCTTCCATCTCCCTGAAACTAGCCTCGCCCGCCTGCTCAAATATTTCCGGAATGCTTTTCCCTGCGCTTTGCGCAATCATCCCATCCGTTTCCACAAATTCAAGCCCGCACAGCTTTGCCAAAATCTTTCCAACAGTGCTCTTGCCGCTTCCCATGAACCCTATGAGCGCAATCCTACGCCTGCTTTTCGCATCAGGCCGGTTTTCAAGCACCGCCTTTCTCATTGCTTCAAGGGGCGCATCTTTCCCTGTGAATTTCCCAAACGCATCAATGCCTTGGAACAGCACCCAGCTTGTCGCATCAACTATTTTGCACCCCGCCTCTTTTGCATCCGCAACAAGCGCGCTTTGCGCAGAGTAGTTCGCATCCAGCACCACCATGCCCTGCTTAAGCATCCTTTTTGGCACCACCCTTTCATGCGCGCTTATGCATGAAACAAGAATGGCCGCGCCTTCAAGCGCGTTTTCCAAATCCCCTTCATTTACAGAGCACGCTTCGCACCCAAATATGCGCGCAGCCTCCTTTGCTTTTTCAAGCGTCCTGTTTGCGCACACTACTTTTGCGCCTTGTTTTGTGAGCGCAAGGATTGCGGCTTTTGCAGCCCCCCCTGCCCCAAGCACAACCGCCTTTTTGCCCCTTATCCCTGCACCCGCGTCTATGAGCGCACCTGCAACACCTTGCGGGTCCGTATTGTACCCACTGCTTTTCTTGTTTTCAAAAATCAAGGTGTTGCACGCACGCAGCAGCTTCACTTCTTCGTTTTTTTCATCCACCTTGCTTGCAATCCCCTGCTTTAGCGGCGCAGTGATGCTCATTCCTGCAATTCCCATCTCCTTTGCTGCGGAAAAAACATCGTCCGCATCCTGTGCAAGCATGCGAAAGTATATCGCATCAATCCCCATTGCATCAAACGCGGCCTGATGCATCTGCGGGCTAATGCTGTGCGCTATCGGCTTTCCTGCAACTGCAAACAATTTCGTCATATCAATGCACCCATTTCTCGCATTATTTTTCCCATCTCTTCCTTTTCCATCTGCCCATCCGCGGTTTCTTTTCCTTTCCCTGCCGACGCGAAAGTGAACTCGCTTCCCAAAAGCGGCGCAACAACCCTTGTTATTTTTCCCTTGCTTCCCATCCCGATAACTATTATCTTGCGCCCTTCTCCAAGCAGCCCAAGAAGCCTTGCATTGTCCTCCTGCTCATTCACTTTGCACGCAACCTTTGCAATGTCCGCCCCTGCCTCAAAGCATCTGGAAACAATCCCCTCAAGCTCCTCACTTGAAGGCGTCTTTTCAAAATCATGGTGCGAAACAATGGCCTTGCACGAATGCGCATGCGCCTTTTGCGCTATTTTTTGCACAGCCTCCCTTCCGCTTTCAAGCTCCACATCCACAAACTTTGCGCCTGCTTCAATTGCCAAAAGCAGCATTTCTTCCCGCTCCTGCTGCGAAAACTTCCCTGCGCGGCACGTTGCAATGAGGGAAACGGGCTGCGAGAATATCTCTCTTATCTCCTGCGCACTTGGCTTTCCCTCCAGTGCATCAATGCGCACTTCCGCAAAGGAAAGCCCTTCCAGTGCCCTTATGCATTCCTGCAATGTTTTTTCCGCAATGCTTACGTAAATTTTCCCTTTCATAAATGCTCACCGATTTCTTCCAGCCCCATTTGCACAACCTTTGCCTTCCCAATGCCCTCCAGCAGCACGAAGTTGAGCATCCCGCGCTCCATTTTCTTGTCCTTGCGCATTGCATCAAGCACTGCCTCCTTTTGCGCATCAGCTTTCTCAAGCGCGCCCGCCTTTTGCATAAGCGCCCCGGCATCCCGCGCATCCATTTTCGTTGGCAATCCGGCTTTTTTCAAAAGCTCCTCAAGCCTGTCCGCGTCTTTTTGCGCCATCATGCCCTTTGCAACTGAAATTTTTGCCGCAACGCACATCCCAATCGCAACCGCTTTCCCGTGGCTTATTTTCCCTTCGCTAATTTTCTCAAGCGCATGCCCAACTGTGTGCCCGAAATTAAGCTTCCTCCTTTCCCCCTTTTCAGTCTCATCCGCCTGCACTATTTTTGTTTTCACCACAAGGCAATCGTGCACCGCCTTTTCAATCGCAGTCCTTTTGAGCGAAAGCACCTGAGCGCAATTGTCCTCAAGGAAAGAAAAGAGCTGCGCATCCCCTATTGCAGCGCTCTTTATCATTTCAGCCATCCCCTCCTGCATGTGCGGACGCGGAAGGCTCTCCAGCATTCCAAAGTCGCACAGGACGAATTTCGGCTGGCTGAAAGTTCCAATGAGGTTTTTGTAGCCCTTGAAATTCACCCCGTTTTTCCCCCCAACGCTTGCATCCGCCTGCGCAAGCAAAGTTGTTGGCACAAATCCAAACTCCACCCCGCGCAGATAAGTTGCCGCCGCAAACCCTGCCAAATCGCACGCAATACCGCCGCCCACCGCCACCACGCATGAACCCCTGTCAAGCCCAAGCTCAAGGAATTTCCCGTAGAGCAGCTGCACGCTTTCAAGGGTTTTTGCCTCCTCTCCCTCCCCGATTTCCACAATCCTCATTCCCTTGAATTTTTCCCCATGCAGCGCGCGCACGCGCTCGTCCATCACAAGCACGATTTCCCCACCTTGCGCGTATTTTGGAACCTCGCTTGCGCTCTCCCCAAGCACGATTTTTGTTTCCCCTGTTTTTCCCTTTATTTCAAGCACTCTCATGCGCACACACCCAATTTTTATAATGCCTTTCCCTTCAATTTTTTAATCCCCATTTTCCAGCCCATTCAGCCCGCTCATGCATTTGTGCAATCCCCTAACATTTTTTGCAAGCTTCTCAAACTGCGCGTGCGTGAGCTGCTGCTCCTTGTCGCTAAGCGCCTCAGTGGGATTGCGGTGCACCTCAACGATTATCCCGTGCGAGCCGGCCGCAACAGCCGCCATGCTCATGGGAGGTATCAGGCTTGGCTTTCCGGTTGCATGGCTTGGATCAACGATTATTGGCAAATGCGTGAGTTCCTTTATCACCGGAACCGCGCTCAAATCCAGCGTGTTGCGCGTGTAGGTTTCAAAAGTGCGTATGCCCCTCTCGCACAATATCACGTCCGGATTTCCCTCGTTTAGCACGTATTCCGCGCTTGAAAGCCACTCCTCAATTGTGGAGTACATGCCCCGCTTAAGAAGAACGGGCTTGCCCGCTTTCCCGACCTCCTTTAGAAGCGCAAAATTCTGCATGTTGCGCGTGCCCACCTGCAAAACGTCCGCGTATTCATTCACCCACGATACATCCTTTGTGTCCGTAACTTCTGTAATTATCGGCAGGCCCGTTTCCTCGCGCGCCTTCTCAAGTATTTTCAGTCCCCTCAGCCCAAGCCCCTGAAAAGCGTATGGGGAAGTGCGCGGCTTGAACGCACCCCCGCGCAGCATGTCAGCCCCTGCCTTTTTTACCGCGTGCGCCGTTTCCAGCGTCTGCTCCTCGGACTCCACGCTGCACGGCCCCGCCATTATTGTGAATCCCTGCCCCACCCTCACGTCCCCCACGCGCACAATCGTCCTTGCGTTGCCGTTCAATGCGGCAAGCTTTATGTTTTTCATGTTTCCACCCGTTTTTTTTATCTTTCCAATATTTTCCATCCAAATGTTATCACTAACAGTAGTTGCACCGGAAAAACCACACAAAAAAGGATTCAGAAAATTTCAGCGCGATTTTCCCGATGGCTAATAGCTAAAGCTAAAGAAATAGCCGAATGTGCGGAACACTCCGCTCCATGCATTTTCTTTAGCTATTGCCATCCAAAATCACGTTTGTGTAGTTTTTGCGGTGCATGTTGTTTATAATATTATCCCAGCCTGCCTCATATTTCCCTTATCTCCCTTGCAAGCCGTCCTATTTGCATAAGCGCGTCCGCCTCACTTTCCTTTTCGCATATGTCAATTATCCTGCTTCCCACAATAACGCCGTCCGCTCCCGCATCCCTGAATTTTTGCGCGCTCTGCGCATCCGCAACCCCAAAGCCAACGCACAGTTTTTTTCCGCTTCCCGCAAGCCTTCTCATTCTTTTCACAAACTCCACGCTCTCTTCTTTCACTTCCCCTCGCGCACCCGTAGTGCCTGCAACAGACACAAGATACGTGAAAAGTTTTTCCCTTGCAAGGATTTTCCCCGCCCGCGTTTCTTTCGTATTTGGCGCGATTAAATTCACAACTGCAATCCCCTCCCTCTGCGCCATCTTCTCAAATTCTTCGTCTTCTTCAAACGGCAAATCAGGCACAATAATGCCCTGCACTCCCGCCTCTTTCATTTTGCGCAGGAATTTTTCCCTTCCATGCGCATATACGACGTTGTAATACGTCATGAAAACAAAAGGCGTTTGCACGCCGTCTTTGCGCAGCCGCATCACCATTCCAAATATTTCCTGCACGCTTGCCCCTCCCGCAAGGGCGCGATTGGCTGCCCTTTGTATTGTTTTTCCGTCCGCAATAGGGTCTGAGAAAGGTATTCCAAGCTCTATGATGCCCGAGTGCGGCGCAAGCGCTTTCACAAGCTTTTCAGTAAACGCAATCCCGCCATCCCCGCAGCAAACGTATGGTATAAACATCATATTCTCCCCTTCTGCGCGCTCCTGCTTTTCATATTTTTTCGCCTTCCATTTGCGCAACATGCTGCACGTCCTTGTCCCCCCTGCCTGACAAATTCACAATCACAACCGGCATTTTTCCTGCACCCTTCGTAGTACTCCCCACGCCACCCAATCCGCTTGCGCCAAGCGCAGTGCGTGCCCCACCATCCAATCCACCTTCTCCAAGCGCAGCCTCTGCAGCAAGCGCACCTTCCCTTAATTCTTTTGCAAGCTTGGGCAAATATGCGATTGCATGCGCGCTCTCAAGCGCTGGTATTATTCCCTCCATTCTTGCAAGCAAATGAAACGCCTCAAGCGCTTCCTTATCCTCAACGCAAACATATTGCGCCCTTTTTAGCGCATAAAGGTGCGCATGCTGGGGCCCTATTGCAGGATAATCAAGGCCAGCGGATACAGAGTGCGTTTCCCTTATCTGCCCATCGGCATTCTCAAGCACATAAGTGAGCGTCCCGTGCAGCACTCCCAATTTTGCATCCCCGCTTATGCGCGCCGCATGTTTTCCGGTTTGCACCCCCTCCCCGGCAGCTTCCACTCCGACCATTTTCACGCCCTCATCCTGTAAAAACGCGCCAAAAAGCCCTATCGCATTGCTGCCTCCCCCGACGCACGCAAGCAGGCAGTCCGGCAGCCTTCCCTCATCCGTAAGTATCTGCTCGCGAGCCTCCTTCCCTATCACGGATTGGAAATGCGCAACAATGGACGGGTAGGGATGCGGCCCAAGCGCAGAGCCAAGTATGTAATGCGTATCCGCAAAATTCGTTGCATAGTCCCTTAGCGCCTCATTCACCGCATCCTTTAGCGTGCGGCTTCCTGCCTCCACTATGCGCACATTCGCGCCCAGCATCTCCATCCTATAAACATTAAGCTTCTGCCTTTTCGCATCCTCGCTTCCCATGTAAACGTCGCATTGGAGCCCAAGCAGCGCGGCAGCAGTCGCAGTCGCAACCCCGTGCTGCCCTGCCCCTGTTTCCGCAATCACCCGTTTCTTTCCCATGTATTTTGCAAGAAGCGCCTGCCCTATCGCATTGTTTATCTTGTGCGCGCCGGTGTGCAGCAAATCCTCGCGCTTAAGGTAAATCCTCATTCCTAATTTTTCGCTTAAATTCCCTGCAAAATAAAGCGGCGTTGGCCTGCCGGCATATTTTGACAAGTAGTGCGAAAGCTGCTTGTTGAACTTTCCGTCTTTTTTTGCATCCTCAAACGCTTTTTCCAGCTCTTGCAGCACAGGCACAAGAAGCTCGGAAACATAGGTGCCTCCGAACTTCCCGAACCTTCCGGAACTTGATGCCATGCATCCGATTTTTTCCCCCGGCGCCCCGGCATCTTTGCTGCCACCTACTGCCTCTGTTTTTGCCGCAGTCGCCCCTTTGAGCTCAAGGATTTTCTTTTTCAAATCCTGCGCAGTCCATATTGCAGTGCCCACAAGTATCCCGCTTGCCCCAGTTTCCCTAAGAAATTGCACGTCCTCTTTGCCCCTCACGCCGCTTTCGCTTACAAGCGGCTTTGCAATGTTTGGGAATTTTTCCATTATTTTCTGCGTGCGCCGCAAATCCACTTTCAGGGTTTGCAAGTCCCTGTTGTTTATGCCCACAATGTCCGCGTCCGTTTGCAGCGCGCGCTTCATTTCCCCCTCATCATAGCATTCAAGGAGCACCTCAAGCCCAAGTGAGTGCGCACGTGCAATGAATTTGCGCACGTCAAGCTTTTCCCTCTCCAGCACGCGCATCACAAGAAGCATGCAGTCCGCGCCGCTTGCCGCGGCCGCCTGCACCTGCCTCTCATCAAGCACAAAATCCTTGAAAAGGACCGGCAAGCCGGTTTTTTTTGCAATTGCAACGTTCCCCAAGTCCCCCTTGAATATTCTCGGCTCAACAACAACTGAAATCGCATCCGCGCCGCACTCCAAAAATTCCCCGGCAGCCTGTCCAACGTCAATCCCGCGCATCTCATATTCCCCTGCAGGGGATGCGTGCTTTATTTCGCAAATAAGGCAGAATTTTCCGCCTGTTAATTTTTCCTTCAACGAACTCCGCTTCACATTTTCCGCTTTTGCCCCTTCGTAGTAGCCCGCCCGCACATTCTCTTTTGCCTGCGCAATGAATTTGTCAAGAATGTCCATTGTAACCACGCAACTGCTCCAGCTTTTGCATTGCTTTTCCCTCATCAATTGATTTTGCCGCAAGCTCCACTCCCTGTTTTAAGCTTGCAGCAATCCCGCTTGCATAAATTGCGCCAGCCGCATTGAGCAGCACAACGTCCCGCGCAGCGCGTTCCATTCGGGCTTGCCCCTCCGCCTGCCCAACAGCCGCTTTTTCCGCATTTGCACCCTCTTTCCTGCCGCCTTTCCCTTCAAGCACGCCAAGAATGATTTTCGCGCTCTCTTGCTTTCCGCTTGCCCTTATCTGTGCAAGCGAGCTTCTTTGAATCCCGAAATCTTCTGGAACAATTTCGTTTTTTTCAATGCCTTTTCCGCTTGCTTCACAAATTACCGTGGGCGCGCTTGCTGAAATCTCGTCCATATCCGAGCACACGACAAGCGCCTTTTGCGTCCCAAGCTTTTGCAGCGCAAGCGCAATTTTTTCAACAAGCGCCTTTTCGTACACCCCGACAACCTGCCTTTTTGCGCCCGCAGGGTTTGTGAGGGGCCCAAGCACATTAAAAACAGTCTTGAAGCCCAACTCCCTTCTCACCTGCGCAACCGCTTTCATTGCAGGGTGATAAAGGGGCGCAAAAAGGAAAGTTATGCCAATCTCTCCAAGCTGTGCCTGCGCCTGTTTTGCATCAACGCTTATTTTCACCCCAAGCTCCTCAAGCACGTCCGCGCTTCCGCTTTTGCTTGAGGCAGCCTTATTGCCGTGCTTTGCAACCCTTGCCCCCACCCCTGCCGCAACTATTGCGGCGGCAGTTGAAATATTGAAAGTGCCGCTCCCATCCCCGCCAGTGCCCGCCGTATCCACCAAATTCTCCAAGCTTGTTTCCACCCTCACCGCCCTGCCCCTCATCACATTTGCAAACGCAACAATCTCCTCAACCGTTTCCCCCTTTGCGGCAAGCAGCGCAAGAAACGCGGCAATCTGCGAAGGGTTAACCTGCCCGTCCATTATCGCATTGAGCGCGTCCGCTGCCTCATGCCCGGATAAATCCCTCGCCTCTATGAGTTTTTTCAAAATTCCGTCAAATTCCATATAGTTCGCCCGTTCATCCTTTTCCGCCAATTTTGCAGAAATTTTCCAACATCAGCTTCCCATCCCATAAGGGGCGCAGGCTGACCGAACCCGCCCCTTGAGGGTTTCAACCCAATTCCGGCGCACAAGTCTCAGCTATGGGAACTTATGCAACCTCTCAGTCCCTCTGAGGGTTTCACTCCCTCTTCATTTCCCTCTCCACAATCCTGCTATTTTGCAGAAATTTTCCAACATCAGCTTCCCATCCTGCGCCATTATGGATTCGGGATGGAACTGCACCCCGAAAATGGGGTATTGCCTGTGGCGCAGCGCCATTATCTCCCCCTCATTGCTCGTTGCGCATATTTGCAGGCATGAAGGGAAACTTTCCTCCTGCACTATGAGCGAATGGTAGCGCATCACCCGCAGCGGGTTTGCAACGCCCTCAAATATCCCCTCTCCATTGTGCCGCACAATGCTTGTTTTGCCGTGCATCGGGTTTTTTGCGCGCACCACCTTTCCCCCAAAAACAAGCGCAATGCCTTGGTGCCCAAGGCACACCCCCAAAAGGGGCGTATTTTTCCCAAGCTCTTCTATCGCCTTTGCGCACACCCCAAAATCCTTTTCATTTTCAGGCGCGCCGGGCCCGGGAGAAATCACTATCGCATCATATTTTTCGCGCGCAATCCCTTCAACAGAAATTTCATCGTTCCGTTTCACCTGCACAGTGTGCCCGAGGCTTCCAATCGCCTGATACAAATTGTACGTGAAAGAGTCAAAATTGTCTATTAGCAATATTCTCATTGCCTCGCCCCCCCGTTTACCGCCCTTTCGTACTTCTCATCCCCGAGCGCGTTAAGAAGCGCCCTTGCCTTGTTTTCGCTTTCCTCGTATTCCTTTTGCGCAACGCTGTCATGCACAATGCCTGCGCCGCTTTGCACGTATGCCTTTCCCCTGCTTGCAAAAAGCGTGCGTATGGTTATTGCAAAATCCGCATTCCCGTTGCTTGAGAAATATCCAACCGCGCCCGCATAAGGCCCCCGCGCGGTTCCTTCAATCTCACCTATTATTTCCATTGCGCGCTTTTTTGGCGCACCGCTCACGGTGCCTGCGGGGAATATCGCCTCAAAGGTGTCAAAGCAGTCCTTCCCCTGCGCAAGATCTCCTTCCACAAGAGACGCAATGTGCTGCACGTGCGAATACTTGTGCACCTCCATGAACTTCTGCACTTTTACGCTTCCAACCGCGGCGACTTTCCCAACGTCGTTTCGCGTCAAATCCACAAGCATCAAGTGCTCTGCCCTTTCTTTTTCATCGGCAAGAAGCTCCTTTTCAAGCGCCTCATCCTCTGCGGGCGTTTTCCCCCTTGCCCTTGTGCCCGCAAGGGTCGCATAGCTGGTTATTTTGTTTCCCTCCACTCTCACAAGGTTCTCAGGGCTTGAGCCTATCACTTCCCGCTCCCCGAATTTCACGTAAAACATGTAGGGGGAGGGGTTTGTTGCCTTTAATTTGCGGTAAAACGGCAGCAGGCTGCCCGAATATTTTATCTCATGCCTTTTTGAAAGCACGATTTGGAACGCATCCCCGGCGCTTATGTATTCTTTTGCCTTTTGCACGTTCTGGATGAATTTTTCCCGCCCCACGTTGCATTTTTTGTTGTACATCTGAAAATTCTGGCTTTCAAAGCTTGAGCCTTTCACAAAGCTCATTATTTCCTCAAGCCGCGATTCCCCCCTGTGCACGTATCTTATGGAATTTGAAAGGTGGTCGTACACCATTGCATCCTCAAAAATCCCAAACTCAAAATCAGGGAACCCAAGCTCGTCCTTTACTGCCGGCAGGTTCTCTATGTGGCGCGCATACTCAAAGGAAAAATACCCGACAGCCCCTCCAACAAATCCCGCAGCCTGCCACGTATCAGTTGCGCCCGCCCCGCTTCCAGCGCCCGCGCCCGCCCGCCTTGCATCCCCTGCTCCTCTTGCATGGTCTTTTGCTTCAAAGCCCGCGCTTCCAATCCCGCCGCCGGTCCCAAAGCCCGCGCCCCTTCCCATTCCAATTTCGGCTTTGAGCTGCTGCAAGGGCTTTTTTGCCACCTGCCTTTCCCCGTTTACCTCAAAAATCCCGTTCTTTAGGACAATGTGCTTTTTTGGGGAAAACCCAAGAAAGGAAAAGCGCGCAAGCTTGCGCGGGCCCTCTGCGCTCTCAAGAAGGAACGCATTTTGCGCATGCTCGCACAAAACGCAATACATGTCCAATGGCGATATCTGCAGCTCCAGCTCCTGCGAATGCATGCCAACGTACATCCCTTTCCTTGCTTTCCATTTTAGCACCCCGCGTAATCTTTAGTGCTATTCTTGCATGCCTGTATATATTTAAACCTTTATGCATAAAAGTATGCATGCTTAAGCTGCTTGAAGACTTTTTTGCGCGCGCGCACGGCAGGAAAATAGTCGCTGCTGAAATGCTGCGCCTTGGGATGCGCGTGGACCCCAATGGCAGGATATACTTTGGCAGCATAGAGACTCCCCCGGCAAAAATAGCCCGTGCCTTGGGAATAGACAGGCGCGTTGTGATAGAAACAGCCAAAGACATAGCGGAGGATGCGCGGCTTTTGCAGATATTTTCCCGCCTGCAGCCGCGCGCCTTTATCGCGGACGCCGCCAAAAGCCTTGGCTGCGACGCAATAATAATACGCGCAGAGGCAAAAAAGAAGGACATAGTGTATTCCGTAACAAAAGTGCTCTCCCAAGAGCGCGTCCTTATCCGCCAAATCGTTACCGACGACCCCTACATATACCCGGACCCGGTGCTCACGATAATAATTGACGGGCATCTTCGGCCGCAAGTGATAAAGAAGCTGCGCGAGCTTTCCTTTGCAGACAGCATCACCATAAAATAGCGCCCCTTCGCCTTTTTTCCAACCTTCCCGCTTTCCGACGCCCATTCTGTGTTATTTCGTATTTTTTCATTACTTTTCCTGATATATCTATATAAACAACCTATCCACATATTCCCATGCATATGAAAAACTACTTCTAAACAACAATAAGGTGATATTTTGGACGAAAAAATACTTTCAATTGTAAGCGCGAAACTGAAAAAATGGGAAGGCATTCCGATAAGCGAGGACAAGCTCAAGGAAATACGCGACGAGGTTTACAAGCGCACAAAAAGCAACAAGTTTGCGCCCTTTTCCAACATAAAGAAATGGGTAAAGCACGCCCGCATTGAGCTTAAGCGCGCGCAAAAGCCGGCCGCAAAAGCCCATCCGGTTATAAGGGCAAAAAAGGCGGAGCGCATGCAGGAAGAGCCACTGCGCGCAGCACCCGTGCAGGTGCCTGAGTTTTCCAAGGCGGTTGAGGCTTCCGTGAACGAGCTTAAGCTTTCCACGCAGCCGCATTTGCAGGAAGTGCCCCTTCCAAAGCCCACAATAGTGTTTGACAAGGTGTATTTGCAAAGCATAAAGCACGAGATTGCAGGCATACGCCAAGTGATGGAGCGCGTGTCGCGCCAGCTTGACAAGCTTGAGCACGAGCTCTCTTCGCACCGCCCGGACGACTAAAAAGCCTGATTGCATGCAAAAGGAACTTTTCCTTTATGCGCTGCACGGCCTCATGCAGCGGTCCCTTCGCTCCTACCTTACGATACTCGGAGTAGTTATAGGGATTTTTTCCGTATTCATACTTGTTTCAATAGGCCAAGGGGTAACTGCAAGCGTGAACTCCGAGCTTGAGGCATTTGGCTCAAGCACGATAGTGGTTTCCCCCGGCTCGCTCATGGCCGCAAGCCCCGGCCCCAACGCCCCTCCGATGAGCGGCAGGTTTTTCCTTAAGGATTTGCGCCTGCTTGAGCGCGTGGACGGCATAGATTTTCTCACCCCATACCTCTATGGGAGGATAGGGATGGAATACAAGGGCGAGCAGCTTTCCGCAACAGTGCTTGGAATAGAAGCAACAAACTTCCAGCGCGCAGTTTCCACTTTGGAAATAGAGGATGGACGGTTCATCCGCGAGGGCGACAGGCAGGTGCTTGTGATAGGCAGCAAAATTGCAACCGAATATTTCAATGATGACCTTTACGTGAACAGCGTTGTTGACATCGGCGGGAAAAAATACCGCATAGCAGGCATCATGAAGGCAACGGGCGGAACCCTTGACGACACCGACACAAGCATTTACGCGCCCATTGAGGATGTGCGCGAGGTGCTCGGCAGCCTTCTTGCGCGCGACGAGATACACGGGATGTACATAATAACAAAAGAAGGGTATGATGTTGAAGAAGTGGCAGAGGACATAAAATTCACGCTGCGCTCTCAGCGGGGGCTGCTTGAGGGCGAAGAGGATTTCACAATGGTTACTCCTGCATTCATAAGCGAGCAGGTGGGCATAATAACCGGCCTTCTCACCGCCTTTCTTGGCGGAATAGCCGCAATTTCCCTTCTTGTGGGCAGCGTTACGATTGCAAACACGATGTTCATGTCGGTTCTTGAACGCTACAGCGAGATTGGCGTGCTCAAGGCAATAGGCGCAAAGCAGGGCGACATACTTAAGATTTTCATTTTTGAAAGCGCAATAATAGGCTTGGCGGGAGGGGCAATAGGCATCCTTATAGGGATTATGGTTGCGCAGGTGCTATCCCTTTTTGCGGTTCCGGTTTCAATCAGCATGGAGCTTGCGGCTTTCTGCCTTTTCTTCTCCCTTGTGATAGGGGTCGTTGCAGGGTATTTCCCTGCTAAAAATGCAGCGCAAATGGTTCCTGTTGAAGCGCTTCGCACGGAGTGATAAGATGCATTTTTTCCTTCCAACAGCCTCTTTTTTGATAGGGCTTCTTGCGGGCTTTGCAGGCGGTATTTTTGGCATAGGCGGCGCAGCCCTCACGCTCCCGCTCTTTCACGTGGTGCTTGGGCTTGGCGGAAACGTTGCAATCGCAACAGCGCTCCCCCTCACAATACCTACGGCGCTTTCAGGCGCATGGACATATTTGCGCCACGGGCTGCTCAAAAAAAGGACAATACTTGTGTGCGCCATAGCAGGCTCGCTTTTTTCCATTTTGGGCGCGCTTTTCACGGGCATGTTCTCAAGCCTTGCGCTCATGCTTGCAACCGGCTTTCTTTTTGTGTTCCTTGCCTTTGCAATACGCTCGCAAAAGCCGCTTCCCAAAATTGAAAAAGTGTGCACTTTGCGCGAAAAAGTCGCAAGGACGGCCGGCATAGGCGCAATTTCAGGCTTCATATCCGGCTTTTTTGGCATAGGCGGCGGCCCCATACTTGTGCCCCTTCTTGCATATGCGCGCCAAATTCCGCTCAAAAAGGCAATCCCCTGCTCGCTTGCAATAATAGGGATTTATGCAATCCCCGGCTCCATCGCCCACTACTTCCTTGGCAACATAGACCTTGCGGTTTTCGTGCCTGCCGCATTTGGCACAATAATTGGCGCGCAGATTGGCGCGCGCATGTCCATTGGGATAAAAGAGGCAAGGATGAAGCGCCTTTTCTCGCTGCTTCTCTTTTTGCTTGGCGCAACCCTCATAATAAACGAGCTATTGCACCTGCTGTAAAGCGCGCACGGCAAAACACGTGCAACCGTGCAACGCATTCTGCGCAACCGGCTTTTGGGCGAAACTGCAGAAGGGAATTACGAAATCGCAGTTTGTAATAATAACCAATATTAACTTTACACCAATTAATATACCATGGCAGGGGAAATGGCCCAAGAGGTTCCGTCCACTCCAATTGATTCCTCACCTTTTTTTCAGGAAAATTTGGAGGTCTATTCCGTTACAGTAGCAGACAGGACACACGGAGGGAAAGTTTTTATTGTCATTATCGGATTTGAGCAGAAGTCTCTTGATTCTCTGCTTCCCACAAAGGATGGCGAAACAAAAGAAGGGCAATTGACAGTTAACATAAAAGGCCTGACCCAGATAGCCCCTCAACCGGGCACGCCAAGGGAAATGAAAATGATTTTACACCTGAATGAACGGGAATGGTCATCTCTAAAAACAGCCATAAACGTAGGCGACAAGGTAAAATTGGAAATCAAAATGGGCGAATTGACCCTAAATAAAATTGGTTGATATTATGGACATTAAAGTGCGAGTTACGAAAGATGGCGATTTATTGGTTATCTCAGCAGTGGATCTAAATATAACCACTCAAGGCCGCACCATGGAAGAAGCAAAGGCAAATCTAGTGGAAGCGATAACTTTGTGCCTAGAAGATTCCGATTGGAGAGAATCGCACAATATCCAATCGAAAGAAAAGACAGAATTTCGGTCAGAAGAAAAAATGCCGAATATCGATTGGGAATCCATATGCTTGGGAAAAAATTACCGGACGTCTCTGGTTTTGCCGTCCTGAAGGCTTTTTGCAACAAAATGGGCTTTGCCGAAAAGAGCAGACGTGGCAGCCATGTTCTCATATGTGGCTCGCTAAATGGAAAAAAAGTCTGTTTTCCAGTACCTTTGCACGATCGTTTGTCTAAATACACACTTGTTGCAATAATACGGGAATCGGGTTTGACCAGAGCGGAATTTCTGGAGTTATTTAAATAAACAGGGGCTTGTGAAATTCATTTTACCACAGAAACAGCACCTCTTGCGCGTTATGCGCCCTGCTTTTATATTTTTCTTCCGATTTCCATTTGCGACCAATATGCTGCTGCCCAACATGAAGCTGAAGGTTCCGGAGTGCGAGCCACACATCGCCCTTGACCACGCGCAAGGGGAGCTTTGCTTTGTTTCCCATGCGCACAGCGACCACACCTCAGCCGTGCGTTCTCTTAAGCCCCTTTTTGCAACAGAAGAAACATTGCACTTGGCAAACGCAAAAACCGCGCATCCAATTCCCAAAAATATTTCCCTGCTTGGAGCCGGTCACATGCTTGGGGCTGCGCAGCTTTTTGCCCGGCTGGACGGCCAAAGCCTCACTTACACCGGGGATTTCAAGCTTTCCCCAAGCCTTACGTGCAAGGGCGCTCAAATAAAAGAGTGCGACACGCTCGTAATGGAAAGCACTTACGGCAGCCCAAGCATGCGCTTTCCATCGCGCGAAGAGGTGCTCTCTCACATGGAAAAATGGGTGAACGCAAACAGCTCAAAAAACGCGATAATATTCGGCGCATACACAATGGGAAAAGCACAGGAGATTGTGAAATTCCTAAACGATTTTTGCGGCATAACCCCGATAGTGAGCAGCCGCATAGATTCAATTTGCGCAAAATACGAAGAGCTCGGAGTGCGCCTCTTGCGCGTGCGCAGCGGCACCGAAGAATCCAATGAAATGGCAAAAAGCCCTTTTGTGGCAGTAATGCCAAGCAGAAGCGTGAACCTCCAATTCGGCAGCTCGCTTTCAGGGGCGCTTAACATGAACGTCCTTACCGCGCTTGCAAGCGGCTGGGCGCATTCCTTTAGGCTTCCCGTTGACCGCGCCTTCCCGCTTTCAGACCATGCGGATTTTTCCGAAATGCTCCAATACATAGACTCCGCAAGCCCCAAAAAAATAGTGTGCGCGCTTGGGCGTGGGGAAGAGATGGCAATGCATTTGAAAAAACTCGGCTATAACGCGATTGCGGACTCTCAAATAGGAGAGCGCATCGCAATGCAGGCAACCCTCAAATAGGGGTGTTTTCAGCACACAAAAGGAACCTTTATTTCCCGCACGCACGCTCAGCACACAAAAGGAACCTTTATTTCCCGCACGCTTAAGGCAGTTGCTTTGAGCAAAAACCTATTTCCCGCACGCACGCTTAAGCTCATTGTAATGCATGTCCGCCATGCCGACTTCAACGTTCACTTTTGCGCCCACTTGGTCATACAGCTCAATTGCAACAAGCACTTTTGCAAGGGGCAAATCCTTTACTTTTTGAACTTCCTTAACGTAACTGTAGGGGACTTTCACGCTCTCCTCGTCCGTTTTAAGGCAGATGCCCTCCTCGCACAGGAGTATGTGCCCTTTTTCATCAAACCCTGCGCTGTAAAGTGGTATGCGTGTTTTTACTGCGCCCATGGGCGTTTTTTCTTCTGCCATATTACCATCCGCCGTTTGCATTTGCCCTTATGGCTGCACTTGCACTTGCCCATTTGTCCAATTACTTTTATATAACTTGCATCCATTTTATAGGCATGGCAGCCGCTAACACTTATATGCGAGGGCAGGCAGCAATGGAATACCTTGTTACCTATGGATGGGCAATCCTCGCGCTGCTTGTGGTGCTTGCAGCGTTGGTTTCCTCGGGCATTTTCACCGCTTCGCGCTTTATCTGGGAGGAGTGCACTTTCCAGCCCAACCTTCAGTGCTCCCCCTTCATACTCTACTCCTCGGACTCCTCATCCACATTGCAATTCAGCGTGCTTAACGGGCTTGGTTTTCCGGTGCGCTTTACCGGCATAAACGCAACGCTTGCAAACGGCGAGCAGATGAACGCGCTCCTTGAAGACACGGTAACGGAAGAAGGCACAAAAGCCGCTTTTACCACAACCCTTGCCTCGCCGCTCCCCAAAGGCAGCCGCCAGACAATATACGTGCAGCTTTCCTACGTTAACTGCCTCACAACTGACACTAATGCCTGCGACGAGGCAACCGCTTCGGGCGAATACGTCTCCTCAGGCAAGATACTTGCAAACGTGCAGCCGCAATAACGTTTTGCCTTGCATCTCGCCTTCTTTTTTTGCCTCGTAAAAGACCAAAACGCTTTTAATGCTTTTATGCCCAATGCCTTTTGGCGATCAGGCATAACGGCAGCAAGGGCGTAAAATAAGTCCCAGAGCAGGGTTGGCAATGATATTCCTATCCAGAATACGGATGCGCGGCTTCAAGTCTTTCAAGAACGCAGACATCTCCCTCTCGCGCGGCTTTATTTGCCTTGTAGGCCCAAACGGCTCGGGCAAGTCCAACGTAACAGACGCAATACGCTTTGCGCTGGGGGAAAGCGCGCTGCGCTCTTTGCGCGCAAAAAAAGTCTCAGAGCTCATCAATACCTCTTCAAAGCATGCGGAAGTTACCATTTACATAGACGGCGATCGCAAGCTTGAGGTAAAGCGCGCCATAAAGGACGACGGCAAAAGCGGCAAATGCATTTACCGCATAAACTCAAAGCGCGCAACGCGCGCAAGCGTTATGGAGGCACTGCGCCCGCTCGGCCTTGAGGTGGGCTCCCACAACATAATAGCGCAGGGGCAGGTGCAGCGCATAATAGAGCTCAATGCAAAAGAGCGGCGCGCCGTGATAGATTCCGTTGCAGGCATAAGCGAGTTTGAGGAGAAAAAGAAAGAGGCAATGAACGAGCTTGAGAAGGTTGAGCGCAAGATTTCAGACTCCGGCATAATACTTTCCGAGCGCGTCGCATATTTGGGCGAGCTTGAGCATGAGCGAGATGCGGCGCTTGCGCACAACGACGCAACTGAAAAACGCAAAAGCGCGCGCTACACAATAGTGAAGCGCGAGCACGAGCACCAAGGCAGGCAGCACTACGAAATTGCGCAAAAATCCATAAGCGCAAAGGCGGAGCTTGAAAAAGCCACCCTTGAGCTTTCTTCCTTGGACTTGCAGATTTCCTCCCTTGAGGCGCGCCGCGTGGAACTGTCCGCAAAAGTGAATTCCCAAAGCGCGCGCGAGGGCACGCTCAAGCAAATAGAGGAGCTTCGCGTTTCCATTTCCGCCTCCACTGCCTCGCTTGCTGAAAGGAAAAAAGACCTTGCGCGCATTGTGGCGCGCCTAGGCGAACTCTCCTCAAAAAGGGCTGGGCAGAAAAACAAATCCCTTGCGCTCAGCGCTGAAATTGCAAAGCTTCGCAAGGAGCTTTCCTCCCTTGACGCGAAAATAGGCAAGATGGAGCAGGAGCAAGAGGCAGGCACGGGCACAGAAATCTCCCAGATACGCACCTCCCTTGACTCGCTTGTTTCGCAGTTGCAGCAGCTTCGCGAGCAGCGCGCCTCCCTTGCCTCCGACATTTCAAAAAGCAAGGAGATGCACTCCATGCGCCTCTCTGAAATACAGTCCATTTCCTCAACCCTTCCAAAGCTTTCGGATTCGCGCCTTGAGGGCGAAAGGGCGAACTTGGGCGCGGAAATAGATTCAATTGCAAAGGAAATAGACAAAATTTTCTCGCAGGAAAAAGACCTTAACAAAAACATCCCACTGCTTGATCGGCGCATGCTTGAGCTTAAGGAAAAGCATGCAATAATGCGCGCAAGCGCATCCGCATCGGCAACCAATCCCGCAATAGCCTCGGTGCTCTCAATGGGGCAGCACATAAAGGGGATATATGGAACAGTCGCCGACCTGATAAAATTTGAGCCCGAATATGCAAAAGCAATAGAGGCGGCGGCAGGAAGCCGCCTCACCTACGTGGTCGTTGAGAACATTGACGTTGCAACCGCGGCAATAGACAGGCTACGTTTTCTCCGATACGCTTCTTGTAAAGGACGTTGCAGCCGCAAAGAAAGTCGGAATAGGCAAGGCGCGCATGGCAACAATTGAGGGCGAGCTTCTTGAGCGCTCAGGCATAATAACCGGCGGAAGCGCAAAAAGCAGCATACTTTCGCGCACCGCGCTGCAGACCCTTGAGAGGGAAATAGAAAGCCTGAAAAAGGAGCGCGAGGGCGCATATAGCGAGCTTTACTCAATACGCGAAACCATCTCACGCAAAAGGCGCGAAAAGGCAGAGGCTGAGATAAAGGCAAAGGGAATTGAGCTTGAGCTTGGCAGCATGGAGGCGGCGCGCAAGTCAATTGAGTCCCTCAAGAAAAAAATCTCCCTTTTGCAAAAAGGCGCGCAGGAATTGCAGTCTCAAATTTTCCAGAAGGAAAAAAGCCTCGTTTCCCTTAATGGCAGCATTGACAAGATGCAGCAGGAGCGCGAGTCCCTCTCCTCCTCAATTGCAAGCGCGCAGGAGCTTGAAAAAGAGCAGGAGAGTGCGCAAGCATTGCAGCTTCGCTCATTGCTAAGCGACCACTCTGAGCTTGATTCTTCCATTAAGGCAAAAGAAAGCGAACTTTCACTTATGCGCGAGCAGGATGGCGAGCTTGAAACCGAGCGCAAAAGCCTTTTTGCAGAGCAGGCAGAAGGCAAAAAACAGGCAGAGGCGCTTTCAGCAGGCATTGAAAAAGATTCGTCCCTACTTTCCCAAAAGGAAGAGGAGCTTTCCCACCTTAGCGCCTCCGCAAAGAAATTCTTTGCGCAGCTAAAAGCGCTTGAAGAGGAACTTTCAGGCATTTCCTCGCAGCGTGGAAAGTCGCAGTTTGCCTTTGATTCCCTTAACAAGCAGCTCTCAGAGCTTGAGGCAAAAAAAGCGATAATAGAAAGCAGGCTTGCGGACTACGCGGTGGAGCTTGAGAATTTCGGGCCAAATTTCCCTTCCTTGCTTGACGTGCCAAAAGCGCAGCTTGAAGAGCTCATAAAGGAGTGCGACGCGAAAATAACCTCCCTTGGCGCAGTGAACCTGAAAGCACCCGAGCTTTACGAGGAAAAGAAAAAGGACATTGACGGGGTGCGCTCAAAGCTTTCCCTTTTGGCGGACGAAAAAACAGCGGTGCTTCGCATGATGGACGAGATAGACGCAAAGAAGCGCGACATTTTCCTCTCCACCTTCAACGGAATTGCAGCGAATTTCAAGAAGCTCTTTAACCTCATTTTCAAGGGCGAGGGAACGCTGCTTCTTGAGCAGCCCTCGGACCCGTTCAATTCCGGGCTGCAGATAAAGGTGCGCGACGAGCGCCACGAGCGCTACATAGATTCCATGTCAGGGGGCGAAAAATCCCTTCTTGCGCTTCTTTTCATATTCGCAATACAGATGCACAAGGCATCCCCCTTCTACATCCTTGATGAGGCGGACGCTGCGCTTGACAAAGAGAATTCCCGCAAGCTTGCAGGGCTTTTGCGCCAGCTTTGCGCAAATACGCAGTTCATAGTGGTAAGTCACAACGATGCAATACTCTCCTCTTCCGACATAGCACTTGGCGTGATGAAGACGGACGACGGCTCAAAAATAGTGGGGATACAGCTCACTACTGCCGCAAACATAGCAAAAGTGCGCAAAGTGCCGCAAGATGAATAGTGCCACAAGATGAAAAATGCCACAAGATGAAAACGCTTTGGAGAATACTGCCGCAAGAGGAATAGTGCCGCAAGAGGATAGGTGCTTACCCTTTCCCTTATTTTTCCTTGCTTATTGTGTGGTTTTTCCCATCAGAACTCACCGTTATTGTCCCGTGCAAGTCCGTCCTGTAAACGTCCCATCCGTGTATTTCAAACCTTTCAAGGGAGGTTGGGCTTGGCAAATCAAACTGGCTTGGCCCAACGGTTATTACGACATCCTGCAGCGCGTTCATCCTGCCCTCCACAAGCATTGAAGACCCGTACATGCCTCCCCTGCTCTCCCCCCTGTTGAAATATTGCACAACCGCGCACTCATCAACCCCGACATCGCTTGATATTAGCGAAGGCTCAATCTCATGCACGGTTGGGTCAAGCAGCACAATGCAGAATCCCCCATATGCAAGCCTTAATATTATCGCGTCTGATTCCGAACTTCCTTTGAGCCTCTGGTGCTGCGGATTCATCACGCTTATGTTAAGCCCGTTCACCTGCACCCACTGGCGCGCAACCGGATATTTTACAGGAAGCATTTTTTCGCTTATTTTCTGCATGAGCGCATCTGACTGCGCAGTATCGTAGCTTATGTTGTTTGTCCAAATTTCCTGCGCGCTTATGCCATCTAACACTGTCGGAATCCCTCCAATGCTGTTTATGTCATCGTGCGTTGCAACCATGACATTAAGCGCATCTATCCCGTGCGCGCGCACAAATTCCGCTACTTTCCCCCCCTGCGATTGCGCCCCGGCATCAATAAGCATGTTGAAGGTGCCCTTGTTCACAAGAACCGCATTCCCAAATCCCACGTCAATGAAATAAATGTTCAGCGTTGCATTGGGCGTTTGCACGAGCGCAAAAGTCCCGTTCATGATATCGTGCGATTCCCTGCCCCTTATCGCAACTATCTCCCCGCTTGCATTAATTCCCCCTGTTGCATTTGCCCCATTTTCAAGCGTTCCGTTCTCTCCGCTTTCATTTCCCTGCGTTGCATTTGTCGCATTATTTTCCTGCCCGTTTTCCCCCTCGCCCCAGTCAATTCCCCCCTCTCCTGTTGTGTTGCCCGCACTAACAGCGCTTTCATTCCAGCCGCCGCTTGCGTTTATGCCGCCCCCGAAATCAATCGGCGGTATCACAATAGTGCCGTTCAGGAAGGGCTTTTGCGCATCCGGGTGCGCCTGCCCGTACTCCGCGGCAGTGCATCCCAAAAAGAAAGCAAAAAGAAATGCAAAAGAAATGAAAACTGCAAGGGTTTTTGCGCCTTCCATGCATTGCTTTTTCCCTTGCAGTTTAAAATGGTTTTTCCCCTGCATCCCTACAGCACGGGGAAATACCTTTTCTTTTCCCAATCGCTCACAGAGAGGCGGTAGTTGTCCCAGTCAGACTGCTGCACGCTTGTAAGGCTTTCATATGCGTGCTTTCCAATCGCGTTGCGCACAACCTCGTCTTTTTCCAGCTCCCCCATTGCCTCCTTAAGCGACCCCGGCAGCGTCTTTATGTAAAGCTGCTCAAGCTTTTTGTCATCAAAGTGGTAGACGTTTTCCTCAACCGGTTTTGGCGGCTCCATTTTTTTCTCCACCCCGTCCATCCCTGCGGCGAGCATTGCGGCAAATGCAAGGTAGGGGTTGCACGAGGGGTCCGGGAAGCGCACCTCCGCCCTTGTTCCCCCGGGTTTTCCTGCCAGCGCGCGCGGTATGCGTATGAGCGCGCTGCGGTTTGTCCTCCCCCAGCAAATGTACACCGGAGCCTCATACCCCGGCACAAGCCTTTTGTAGGAGTTCACCGTGGGGTTTGTTATTGCGCTCAATGCCCTTGCATGGTGCAGTATCCCTGCAATGTAGTGCTTTGCGGTTGCAGAGAGCAGGTAGCTGTCCTTTGCATCATAGAATGCATTTTCCCCGCCCTTCCAAAGCGACTGGTGCACGTGCATCCCTGAGCCGTTTATGCCAAAAACCGGCTTTGGCATGAAAGACGCGTGCAGCCCGTATTTTCTTGCCAATGTCCTCACAGTTGTCTTGTACGTCATCACGCTGTCCGCAACCGCCAATGCATTCCCATAACGGAAATCTATCTCATGCTGCCCGGGCGCAACCTCGTGGTGCGCCATTTCTATTTTCAGCCCCATTGCCTCAAGCGCGGGGACAATCTCCCTTCTCAAATCAACTGCCATGTCTTTGGTCGCCAAGTCAAAATACCCCGCATCATCATGCACCACGGCGGTTTGCGGGTCAATGCCGCTCCCGTTTGCAGCCTTGAATATGAAAAACTCAAGCTCAGGCCCAACCTTAAGCTCATACCCCAATGCTTCTGCTTTTTTGAGCTGCCTTTTCAACACGCCCCTCGGGTCGCCCTCAAAAGCGGTCTTTTCATCATGGTAAACGTCGCATATTATCCGTGCGATTTTGTTGCCTGTCCATGGAAGGGTCGCATACGTTGAAGTATCCGGAACCAAAAACATGTCGCTTTCATATATCCTTGCAAACCCCTCTATTGAGGAGCCGTCAAACCACAATCCCTCCTCAAGGGCGTGCTCCAGCATCTTAACCGTTATCTCGCACATCTTGGGGTTTCCCAATACGTCCACGAACTCAAGGTCAATGAACTCAACCCCGTTTTTCTTCACGTCTTCTATTATCCTGCCCTTTTCACCCTCACTTATCTGGTCTAGCATCTAATCGCCTCCCATTTCTCTTGCTTGCATGCGATACATATAAATACTCATAAGTTGTTATGCTATACGTTTGTGCATAAAAAATGCAAAAAACTGCACAAACAATATAAAAGAAAACTGAAAATACCCAAAAAGGTATACAAATGGCACGGGAGATGGACAAAACAGACACGGATATACTCGCAGAGCTGCGCCGCGATTGCCGCCAATCATACCGCGAAATAGCGCATCGGCTCAAGCTCCACCCCGCAACCGTGATAAAGCGCGTGGAGAGGATGCAGCGCGAAAAGCTCATACTGGGCTTTGGCGCAAACCTTGATCTGCTTGCGCTGGGCTTTGAGTTCATGGCTCTCATAGACATACGCATCTCAAAAGGGCATCTTCTTGAGGTTGAACAAAAATTGCGCTCCCTGCCGCAGGTGGCTGCCATTTACGACGTTACCGGCGACTACGACGCGGTCGCCCTTGTCGCATGCAAAAACCGTGCGGACTTTTCGCGCATGATAAAGAAAATCCTCCACGAGCCCTACGTTGAGCGCACTAACACGCACGTTATCCTCAACGTGATGAAAGACAGCTGGGAGTTCGTGCCATTTTAGCATTTTTAACGCGTTTTTACACCCTTTATACGCCTTTTGCATCACCTTTTTATATCCCCAACTGCCTAATTTTAGCATGCGGTTCGGCTATGTGCCTGCCCTGCATGAAAACCTCCTATGCGAAATAGAATTTGCAAAAGAAAACTTTGATTTTGTAGAGGTAACGTATGTTCCTGGCGCAGATTTCGCGCGCATAGGGCGGCGTGCAATAGAGAAAGTACTGGGCAATTTCCCTGCAAAAGGGTGCGTGCACTGGTCGTACGATTTTTCCAATATCTCAAGGACGCAGATGCAAAAGGCAATAAGCCAGCTTTCCTTTTTCTCCTCAATTGGGATAAAGGACGTAACAGTAACTCCCTCGCTTAACAAGAACCTTTTTGTGGGCAGCATGCTCTCGCACAATATGCCATCCTTTTTGCGCGTGCGCGATTTCTGCTGGAACAACAATATCTCCCTGCACGTTGAGAACACGGTCGCATTCCCTTTCAACAAGCCCGCTGCAATAAACTCCCTTCTCTACCATTTCCCCACCATGAAATTCACGCTTAATTTGGGGCACAGCCTTGCCGGATATGCCGACAGCTACCCCTATTTCCTAAAGGACGTAAGCAAATCCCCCTCCCACTTCTGCCTGCATGATGCGGATTTCCACCACAGCCACCTTGCCTTCACTGAAAAGGAGAAGATGCTTGAGGTAATGCAATACGTAAAAAGCCGCAACAGCCGCGCAAGCGTGGGGCTGCAAATATTCTACAAGGTGCAGGATGGCAAAAAAGTGTCCCTTGAAACAAAAGAGCGGCGGCAAATACTGCTTGACCACCTGAAAATACTGCACGAAGAGCTTTGAAAGCCCATCATCTTCTTTCAGCCATTTTCCCATCAAATCTTTTTTTCAGGACTGGAAGAAAGCTCAGCACTGCCCCTATGGCTTCTTTGCACGCTTCAACTGAAACTGCCGCAACTCCATACGCGCATTTGTTGCGCAGCACGCGCAGCCGGTCAAACGATGAAATAAGATACTGCGAACAGCCGCACCTGTCGCGCAAAAACGCTATTTGCGCCTCATGTGAATATGGTTTGTATCCCTCAAGCCCCATGAGCGCCTGTTGTTCCGAAAACCATTTTTTCCAAATCCTTAATTTCAAAAAGCACGGTATCCACGCCAAGCGCGTCTTTTTTCCTGAAACTTTTTGCGAATAGCGCATATTTGCACTTGTATCCCTTGCTCCATTCTATTTTTGCGCATTTTTCCTTAAGCTTTCCAAGAAGTTCCTGCGCATCTACTTCTTGCGACCATTTGCATTCGCCAAACAACGCTTCTTTTTTTTCTTCATTAACGCCCACAACGTCTATTTCCATTGCCTTGCGCTTTCCATCTTCCCTATAAGCCCCCCACCACGTGCCAATTTTAGCATTTCCAATGGGGTTCTTCATGGAAATCAATTCCCTGCACACGGTTTCAAAGCGCTTTCCAACATAAGGGTTGAATTTCACGTCAAAGTTCTTTTTGAAGCCTCCGAATTCAAACGAATCAAGCTCCTGCCTGAGTGGGTAAACGAAATTGAACCAGAACAGAAAATAGTTGTCCTTGAGCTCATACCTTGTTATTTTTCCGCGTTCTTTCGCATTTATGGGGCAAATGGTCCGCACAAGGTCAAGCTCAATAAGTGTATCAAGGTATCTCACAAGGCTTGTCCGCTCAACCCCTATGGCAGTGGAAAGCTCATTTGGCGTTGTTCTTCCTGCAGCTATCTCTTTCATTAATGAGAAATACGTTTTCGGCTCCCGAAGCTCCTCCTTTAGCAGTATCTCGGCTTCCGCATAAAGCATGCATCCGCGTGCGGCTATGGTTCCAACTGCATTCTCATATGCACTCTTATTTGCATCAAGCTCCAAAATGTAAAGCGGTATCCCGCCAGAAATGGAGTAAAGTTCCACTAGCCGCTCAAATTGCATCTTTGGAAAAAATTTCACAAACTCGAAAAAACCCAAAGGCTCCAGCTTCCATTGTCCCGTCCTTCTCCCATACAGGGGGCTTTTTCTCCCAAGCACCTCCGTTTCCATTGCACCTATGCTTGAGCCGCACAGTATTATTGACAGCCCCTTTTCCTTAAGCGTCATGTCCCAATGCTTTTGCAAAATTGAAGGTACTGATTTGTTTGCATCCACCAAGTAAGGGAATTCGTCTATGGCAACTATTGTCCCCTCCAGCTGCTTCTTGCCCAAATACTCAAGCAACTGGCTGAAACTGCCCAAGGGGCTTATTTCAAGTGTGGAATCCCCGAAATGTCTTGCAAGCTCCATTGAAAATGAATTCACAATTTCTTTTTCAACTTCCTGCGTTGCAAGCAGATAAAGCGCCTTTTTGCCCTTAAAAAACTGCTTTATCATCTCTGACTTTCCAACCCTTCTTCTGCCGTAAAGCACTGCAAAAAAAGACTTTTTCCCAAACTGGTTTTCCAGAAACTCCAATTCTCTTTTTCTGTTTACAAAATGTATGAACTTGTTCATAATGTTCTTTTTCATACAAATATTTATTAATCCCTCAGCCCTTTTCCCCAAACTCCAAATGCTGCACAAAATTTTGGAAATCTTCGGAACTTTGGAAATTCTCAAATCAAGCGCACCTCCCAGCGCACCTCGCGCAATTCCCCGCCAGCGTGCAATCGCTCCACGCAATAACCTTATTTTTCTCTTTTTTTGCGCAATTAATGTGTTCTTTGGCTCATTTTCTTATGTTTTTTACTATTTTTTAACATCAATAATTATATTCCAATAAAATACAACAATACCTTATATGTTGCCAAACATGTAATTACAGATATACATAACTTGATAAAACACAACATGAGGTGAACACAATGAGAAAAACATGCGACTTCTGCGGCACGCACAAATTCCTCACCTGGCATGAAGAGCTTCAGATGCGCTATTGCCCCAAGTGCAAACCTGAAATGGAAAAAAAGCTCAAATATGAAAAACAATGGGGCAGCCTGCGCCCGCGCCTATAAACCGGAATATGCTGGCAACAACCACTTGCCCTCCACAGCTGGAAAAAGTACACCCCTGTGCTTTTGTGGAGGGCAGTGGAATTTTTAACCCGTGGCGCGCAATATTCCAGTCTTCTTATTTTAACTTTTTTGCTCACTAGACTGAGCAAAAACTATTAAAAATGCTCAACAGAGTGAGTATTTTAAACTTTTCCGATAAAACAATGCCATGGTTAGCAGGGAACTTTTGCAGGAAATACTCCAAAGCAGCAGGGAAGACATATCTAAGGCAGGAATAAAAGAAAGGGAAATTTCCATAGAGGATAACCATGCATCAGAGGCCGTATTGGCGAAAGGGGTACGCAGGTGCGGAAAAACTTTCCTGACATACGAGATTGCAAAAAAATATGACTGCCCTTACATAAACTTTGAGGACGAACGCCTGATTGGCTTTTCAGCGCCCGACTTTGCAAAGCTTCTTGAGGCAGCAGGCGGTATTTTCCCTGCCACGAAAATTTTTATTTTTGACGAAGTTCAAAATGCGCAGGCGTGGGAAAAATTCGTCGCAAGGCTATACGGAAAATGCAAATTCTACATAACCGGCTCTTCCTCATACTTCACCAAACACATTTCTCCTCTTACCGGAAGGCATGTTGAAAAGGATGTCCTTCCCCTATCTTTTCGCGAATATCTGTCTTTTCACTCTCATGGGGAGTTGCAATGGAAAACGTCGGAAATGCGCGACGAGCTTTTCGGGCATTTCTCCCGCTACTCCCAAAATGGCGGTCTTCCAAAAGTGGCATTAAGCAATTCCACCGACCTATTAAAAGAATATTTCAGGGACATAGTTTCAAGGGACCTGATAAAACACTCCAAGGTTGACAGGGTTGATGCGCTTGAGCGCATGGCATATTACCTTCTTGGCAACGCAGGGGCAAAAACAAGCTATCGCTCCTTGGCAGAAAGCTGCGGCTTGCGCCACGAGCTTACCGC
>JAGVWK010000009.1 GCA_018304295.1 Microcaldota archaeon
TGCTGGAAATTCTCTATTATGCCGTTGTGCACAAGGCATATCTGCCCTGATTCGTCAGTGTGCGGATGTGCGTTCATGGAGTTCACAGAGCCGTGCGTTGCCCAGCGCGTGTGCCCTATCCCCATGGTGCCCTCCAATGAGGAAAAATTGTGCTTTTTTTCTATTTCCGCAAGCTTTCCCACGTCCTTTATTATTTGTATTTTGGAATTGAGCACTGCTATGCCTGCGGAATCATACCCCCTGTATTCAACGTTCTTGAGCGCCTCAAGAACAACCAGAGAGGCTTTTTTGCCTCCTATGTAACCTACTATGCCGCACATAAAATTGCCTTTTTGATTTATTGTATTACTTCGCCTACTGCAAACGTCCTTTTGAGGGAGGTTATCCTCACCTTTACCTTTTCCCCTACCTTTGCGCCTGCAATGAAAATAACAAAGCCCTCCACGTGCGCAATGCCGTCCCCTTTTGCGCCCTGCGCGTCTATTGTTACTTCGTATTCTCTGCCTTCTTCAACGGGCCGATTTATGCCGTCCATAGCACCACCCGGGGAAAAATACATGGGGGAAATTAATAAAATGAGCTACATTTGGGCGGAAAAACCGGAAAAAAGCAGCCATCAGGCACAAAAAGGAAAACCCAACGGCAGAGGCAGGGAAGGTATAAATACTTTTTGTTGCTTATAGCCACAACTATTATGGCAAAAGCAACCGTCCACGCCTAAAGGTGCGGGATGGATGGTCATAATAGGATTGCAAAATAATGGCCACGCCTCTAACCGCGCTGCAAAGCGCGGGCTGCGGGCGTGGATGGTTGGTGAAGATATGATGTTTGATGAAGATGAGGATATTGACGAAGATGAGGATGAGGACTTTGACGAGGATTGGGACGAGGAGGAGGAAGAGTAGCTTCCTTTTTTCCTTTCTTCTTTTTCCTTTTTTGCATGCGCTGGCAATTTTTCCTCTAGTGGGCGTTCCCTAAGGGTGCGTGCTGCAATTGCTTTGCAGGCATTCCAGTATTTTTTGCTCAAGCGAATCATATATTACGGGGCCTGCAAGATAGCTTTTGTTAAGGAAAACCATGGGGACAACAAAATCCTCCTCTTTTGCGCCGTATGCGCGCGAATAGTTTTCATAGAGCGCAAAGTTCGTTTCGTTGAAGAATATTTCGCGTTTTTCTATTGAGATATCAGGGTATTTCAGCTGCAGCTTGGAGAGGTAAACAGAGGAATTTGCGCAAAAAGGGCATAGTGCACTGTAGAAATAAACAAGAGGGGCGGGCGAAACCGCTGCTGTTTCGTTTTCTGCTGTTTTGTTTTCCAATGTTCCATTTCCGGCAATTGTGTTTTGGGCTGTTGCGCCTGCTGCGCCTCCGCCTGTATTTTGCTCCGGGGCGGGTGTTGCGGAGCCGGTTGCGTTGGGTGTTGCTGCGTTTTCTGCACTTGTGTTTGCTGCACTTGTGTTTGCTGCAGAGGCGTTCATTGCCTGTGCTGCATTGCCTTCTTCTGTTTTTTCCTTTATGCAGCCAAAAAGCAGGAAGGCTGCAAGCAGCAGTGCGAGGGATGTGGTAATTTTCATAATGCCCACTGGAAAGTTACCCTCTGCCGAGGTATATAAAGCTCGCTTTCTCCATTGCAGTGCGACCAGAGGGATAAATATGGCGGTAATAGAAGAGGAAATTGTGCATTGGTGGAAGGACGAGAAGGGCGAGAGCCATAGGAATGCGCTTAGGCTTGAGAGGGATGATGCGCAGGAGATAAACGGATTCCCCCGCGACGGCATAATAACGGTGCGCATAATGAACACTGTTGCGCAGCAGGCAATAAAATTGTCGCCTGACGAGGCGCTGCGCATCTCCACTCAGCTTCTGGCGGTTGCAAAGGACTTGCTTAACCAGAAGAGGAGCCTGTGGCAGGGGCATAATGAGTAAATCAGCAGGGAGAATTATGGGACAGGAGGAACTTATAAAAATAATGGGCTCCAACTTCTTTTTGCCGAGGTCAGGTATAATGGCAGCGGAGCCGGATTCGCTTATGAAAAGACAAAAAACAGGCTTTCTTACAAATACCGATTTTGAAAATAATTACATTGTCGGTGACTGCAAAGAAGTGCTTTCTGGCTTCCCTCCCAATATTTTTGACTTGATTGTAACGTCGCCTCCTTATGCGGATAGCAGAAAAGGCACGTATGGAGGCATATCCCCAGACAAATACGTTGCCTGGTTTCTTCCTAAAACGGAGGAATTTTTAAGAGTTTTAAAGCCGGCGGGAACTTTTATTCTAAACATAAAAGAGAAGGCGCATCAGGGAGAGCGTCATCCGTATATATTGGACCTGATACTCTCAATGAAAAAACAGGGATGGCTCTGGACTGAAGAGTATATTTGGGTAAAAAAGAATAGTTATCCGGGAAAATGGCCGAACAGGTTCAGAGATTCATGGGAGCGGTGCCTGCAATTCAACAAAACGCGAAAGTTCAGTATGTATCAGGATGAAGTGATGGTCCCAGTAGGAAATTGGGCAGATACCCGCCTAAAAAAACTGAGTGAAACTGACAGGAAGAGAGATGAGTCAAGGGTTGGAAGCGGTTTTGGAAAAAAAATAGTTAATTGGATTGGAAGAGACATGGTTTATCCGACAAATGTTCTTCATTTTTCAACAGAGTGCGCAAATGTTGGGCATAGTGCGGCATTTCCTCTTTCTCTCCCCACATGGTTCGTTAAGCTGTTTACCAAAGAAGGGGATTTGGTTCTTGATCCTTTTGCTGGTTCCGGAACAACTGCGGTTGCATGCAAGAAACAGGATAGAAATTACGTGATGATAGACATAATGCCAGAATATAAAAAGTTGGCTGAAATGAGGTTGACAAATGAGCAGTATAAACTTAAATGAGATTAGGGGATACGTAGCCACAAGCATACAGACTTTTCACGAAAATCGGTTGAAGAGCCTTGAGGAAACGGATTTTCATACGCTGCTGAAAAAGAAGAACCCATATCTATTCAGAGCCAAGAATCTGGTTACTGCGCAAGAACTAATAACATCATTTCTTGATGCCAAAATTTCTTCCTCAGAGGAAGAAATTTTTGGCGAGTTTTTGGAGGGCTTGGCTATTTTCGTCGCGCAAAAGACAAAAAATGCTTCAAAATCATCTGCTCACGGGATAGATTTTGAATATGCATCAGGAGGCACGCGTTTTTTGGTGTCTGTAAAGTCTGGGTTAAATTGGGGCAACAGCAGCCAGTGGAAAGCATTGCAACGAGATTATGAGGGCGCGATAAAAATCCTCAAACAGTCAAAACATGTGAAAAACGTAGTGTGCGTGCTTGGGATTGGCTATGGGAAGGCAAAAACAACAACAAAGAGAGGGTACATACTTCAGGTCTGCGGCCAGAATTTCTGGTATATGGTAAGCGGGGATGAAACAGTTTATACCAAAATAATAGAGCCGCTTGGCTACAGAGCCAGAGAACTTAACTATTCGTTCCTTGCAAAAAAGAATCAGGTTATAAATAAATTCACAGGCCAGTTTATTTCTGAATTTTGCGATAAAGATGGAAGCATTATTTGGGAAAAGCTCGTTAGATACAACTCTGGGAATATGACTTTGAAAGACAAGAAAGCGCTTAAGTAGCACAGGGCGGCGCGATGGATGGACTGATGGGAAATAGAAAAAAGCCAGAACAGAAAATGGACAGGAATTGCTCGGCTGGATTAACAGAATAGTTTATGGCGTTTGAATGGGCAGGCCACCTTGATGCCTGCGCCTAATCTTCCAGCCTTGCCAAAAATTCCTGCATATAGTTGTGCCTTTCTTTTGCAATCCTTTTGCCCTCTTTTGTGTTCATGAGGGATAAAAGGCGCAGAAGCTTCTTCCCAAAATGCGCATGCGCAACGCGCATTGGGAGCTTGCGCTGGCCGGTCCAGTAGTAGCAGCGCGCTATCCCGATTGCGCCCATGGAATCCAGCTTGTCCGCGTCCTGCAGTATTTTCTCCTCAATTGTTTCGCCTTTTTTTGCAGCGGAGAAACGGTGCTTTGCAATGCAGGAGCAGATTGGCGGTATTTTCCCGGCCGGAAAATTGCACCTGCGCAGGATGCGCCCCGCCATTTGTGCGCCTTTTAAGTGGTGGTTTTCGTAATCTTTTGCATATGCAATGTCATGCAGGTATGCTGCCGCAAAAAGGATTTCCATGTCTGCGCGCTTTTCCCTGCCTGCGATGCGCATGCATAGGGAATGCACCCTTTGCGCATGCGAAAAATCGTGCGTTGGGTCCATTAGCAGGTGCCTTGAAGCTGACAGTATTGCGGATTTTACTTTTGGGTTCAAAAAATCATCCTAAAAGGAAATGTAAAAAAAGAAAATAAAAAAGAAAAAGAGAGCCTGTTTTGCAAGCCTTTCTTTGCAACTTAGTTTGCAAGCTCTGCGTCTATCACGGACTTGAAGGACGAGAAAGGCTGCGCGCCAACCACCATCTGGCCGTTTATGAAGAAGGTGGGCGTGCCGCTTACCCCGTAATTGGAGCCTTCGGTTGCATCCGCAGACACTATTGCAAGCTTTGAGCCGCCATCAAGGCATGCGTTAAACGCGGTTGAGTCCATGCCAAGGCCTGCTGCGGTTGCCTTAAGGTCGGTGGTTGAAAGCTTGTTCTGGTCTGCAAACATTGCATCGTGCATTTCCCAGAACTTGCCCTGGTCTGCCGCGCATTCGGATGCCTCTGCCGCCTTTACCGCATTAGGGTGCAATGATTCAAGAGGGAAGTGTTTGTACACGAGCTTCACTTGGTCCCCGTATGTCGAGAGTATCTGCTGCACAGTTGGGGTCACGCGCTCGCAGAAGGGGCACTGGAAGTCCGAGTATTCCACTATGAGCACTTCTGCGTTTGCTCCTCCCCTAAAGAGCCTGCCCGCAACATCAATGTCCGCAACCGGAGCTGTTGGCTTCGTGGGCTGCGTCGGGGCTGTTGGCGAGCCGCCACCCTGCGCGCCCGTGCCTGTGGTCCCCTGCACGTTTACTGCAAAGCTCTTTGCAGCAATGGTTTCAACAATGTTGCCCAGCGAAACGTACAAGGTTGCTGATATGAGAAGAGCAGCCAGTATTATCGCAATCCCTATCACGTATTCGCCACGCGCGATTTCTGCCTTAGCATCTGCCATTTTTTCACCTCAATCTGTTTTATTGTATCCCGCCTTTGAGTATAAGGGAGGAACGTTTTTAATTGTTGATAATAACATGCGGCGCTGGCGGCGGCGTTGCGTGCGATGGGAGTGGCGCGCCTAACCAAGCAGGTTTCCGAGCACTTCGTATGTGCGCGTTGTGTCCGGGGCGCGCACAACAAGAAGCGTGTCCGTGTAGCAGGAAATAAATTCCAGCACGTTTATGCCCTCATCGGCTAATGAGTTCAAAAGGTGCGCAACCACCCCTGGGGTTTCCTCAAGGGAAGGCGAGCTGTGTATTGAGATAAGGGAAAGGTTGCGCTCAAGCTTTATTACGGCCTTTTGCCTGCGCAGTTTTTCAAGCTCCTTTTCCTCCATTATGTAAGTGAGGCTGCCGTTGCTCTCAACGCAGGAGAGGTATTTTGCATCAAGGCGCTTGGTGGAAATCACTATTGCTATTTTGCTTTTTATTGAAAGAGAGCTGTCTTTTAGCACCTTGAATATCCTGCCCTCAAGGTTCTCGCCCTTTTGCTGCATCCTTGCGGCAAGGCGCACAAGCGCCATTTTCACCGCCGGCGAGCGCTTTTTACTGCCGAATGCCTCAAGGGAGATTTTTCTTGCAAGGGAAGAGAAATTCACTACCTTTTCGCGCAGTATCTCCTTGAGAAACGGGCGGCGCTTAACGTACAGCCACACAAGCTCGCTTGTGGATTCCATGTGTGTCATTTGGAACAGCGGTGTTTTAAATTGATGCGCAGGAAACCCGAACGCACGTGGCGGCGGGCATGAGAGGGAAATCTTATAAACATTAGATAGGAGGTTTCAAGCGTGATTTCCCTCACGCTGTCCGAACTGTCTTCAGATGCCGCCTTGCAGAGAGAATGGGTAATCTCAAACGGGCTTGGGGGGTATGCCTCGTCTTCAGTAATAGGGATGAACACTAGAAAATACCACGGGCTTCTTGTTGCTGCAGGGAACTCCCCTGCGCAGCGCACCGTGCTTCTTTCAAAATACGAGGAAACGCTGGACGTTGGGGGGAGCCGAAGCGAGCTTTCAACAAACGCATATCCGGGCGCGGTGCATCCGCGCGGCTTTCAGGAGATGCTTGAGTTCCGCCATGATTTTGCGCCCACTTTCGTGTACAAGGCAGGAGAGCATGGGACTCTGCACAAGAGGGTGTGCATGGTGAGGAGGAAGAACGCAACGCTTGCAACGTATGCGCTCAACGGCGTTGACGAGGCGACCCTTTACATAAGCCCGCTTCTGTGCGGCAGGGGCATGCATGGGGACGGGGGAAGGGTGAGCTGGAACATTGTGCCGGGCGCAAACGGATTCCGTGCGACAAAGCCGCACCAGCTTTATGTGCGCGCGCAGGAAGGGAAGTTTGTGCCGGACGGGAAATTTTATTCCAATGTGGAATACGGGCATGAAAAGCTGAGAGGCTACCCATACAGCGAAGACCTCTTCTGCCCCGGAACGCTGGAAATAAGGCTTGAAAAAGGAAAGAGCGCGCACGTACTCGCCTCCTCGGTGGACATGGGATTTGAACAAGCCATTGACACGGTGCTTAAGGAAGGCGCGCGCGACTCGCAGATGCTCAGGCTGTATTACGAGAAAAGCGGTGTGCAGAAAAACGATTTTGCCGAGGCGCTTGTGAGGGCTGCCGATACGTTTGTTTTCAAAAGCGGCGCGCAGTACGGGATAGTTGCAGGGTATCATTGGTTCGGGGAATGGGGAAGGGATGCCCTTGTTGCGTTTGAGGGGATATGCCTTAGCACCGGAAGGTACGGGCTTGCGCGCAAAGTGCTTTTGCGCTACGCCCAGCTCGCAAAGCAGGGGCAAATCCCGAACCTTATTGATGAAAACGGGCAGCCGCAGTACAACAGCGCGGATGCTGCCATGTGGTTTTTGAACGCACTGCACGCATACTGCGCGCACACGCACGATTACGGGTTTGTTGAGAAAAACCTGTGGGAAGCTGCAAAGGACATTGTGCGCTATTGCATAAGGGGCAATGGGATGCTTGCAATGAACGATGACGGGCTGCTCAATGTGAAAGACGGCACCGGCACTTGGATGGACGCAAAAATTGACGGGAAGGCAATAACCCCGCGCAATGGAAAACCCGTTGAGATAAACGCGCTCTGGCATTCCAACCTTGTCATGATGAGGGGGCTTGCAGAGCGCTTCGGGGAATCCAAAAACGCGAATACTTATCGGGAAGCAGCCAAAGCATGCAGGGAATCCTTTTCGCAGTTCTGGAACCCTGACGCGGAGTGCCTTTATGATGTGATAGAACCGTATTCCCCAAAGGTGCGCCCAAACCAGATATATGCGGTGAGCGTCCCATTCTCGCCCCTTAACGAGCTTCAGCAGCGGATGGTTCTCAATGCCGTGCGCATGCAGCTCTTTACACCGCTTGGCTTGCGCTCTCTTTCCCAGAAGGATGCCGAATTTGCTGCAAGCTACACGGGAGACCAGCAGCAGAGGGACAGGGCATACCACAACGGCGCAATCTGGCCGTTCTTGCTTGGGGCGTTTGCAGACGCGCACCTTAAGGTGTTCCCAAACAGCGAGGCAACCGTGCTGCGCATGATGATGGGATTTGATGCGCAGATGAGGATTGGGTGCATAGGGAGCATCGGGGAGATATTTGACAATAAGACGCATGCACCCGTTGGGGCTGCCTCACAGGCGTGGAGCGTTGCGGAAGTTTTAAGGGTGTACACAAAATGCAAAAAGGCGGTTGGCAGCGGCAATGGGGCTTGGAAGGAAAATCCCCTATTTGAAAAAAGCAGGGTGCAGATGATAAGCAAGTGGAGCGGAATCAGATAATGATTTAAAGAACGGAGAGGAAAATAAAATCAGTGTGGTAACATGGATGTGAACGACCACGGGCTGAAGCCCGCTGCTGCCGACTTTTCGCTTTCCGCGAAAAGTGGACCGCAAATCGGTTCGCCGATTTGCAGGTTCCGCGAAGATTGCGGAAGGGCTTCAGGCGGCAAGCGTTTTGCCCAAGCAAAACGATGCCCCTTTTTGGCGGGAGCCAAAAAGCGGGAAGCCACTACGTTCCCTGTGCGGCTTGCGCTTCTTCCGCTGCCTAAAGGCAGATGACTTGCCGCGCACCCGTGGTCGTTCAGTGAAAATAATTTTGGAGAAGGATGAAGACGGATTTTGGGTAGCTACGGTTCCTTCGCTTCTAGGTTGCATTTCGCAGGGCAAGACGCGCAAACAGGCTGAGAAAAATGTAAAGGAAGACATAGAATTTTTGCGGGTTTTGGATTAGAGGAGCTTAAGCTCGCTTGTTAATTTGTCTATTTCTTCCCCGTTCCATGGGCCAATTGAGAAGCAGGTTGCTGTTCCCGGCGATATCTGCGTCAAGCCCGCATCGTGTATGAGGGAGGCGGGGATGCCGGTGTCTTTTGCAGACTGGAAAAGGGACATCATTTCCTTTTCATTGGAAATTTTGAGCACGACTTTTTTTTCGCCCTCCTCTTCCCATTTGCGCGCAACTTGCGGAAACTGCGAGAGCACCTTGCGGTAGCCCGCCACCGAGGCGTGCGCAACCTGCCCCGCGAGCTTTCCCTTGCCAAGCTCAAGGTCGCTGCGCACTATTATTGCCTGCTTTACCTGCGCATTTGCGATTTTTCGTATCCATTCTGGGATGCCCATAAGGTAAAAAAGGATGGGCTAGGATTATATTTGTATGTCCGTGGGAATTGCTGGCGCAGGGCATTGCACTGCGTGCGGCGGGTGCGCTTATGTTTGAGGAGATTGAGCAAATCGCAAGGAACGTTGAGGAGCTTGAGAAAAGCCGCCATGAGCTTGCGCAGAGGTTGCGCTTTAATTCCGGAAAAGTCGTTTTTTCGGAGGCGTTTGAAAAGGAGATGTTTTACCCTGTGCAAAGCGGATGCGTTGGGTGCTCGGTTGCGGCAGTGGATGGGGGGATTTTAAGCGAGGAGTTCCACGGGTTTGATTTGCTTATTGGAAGGAGCGTGGGCGTGGTATTTGAGTATGAGGATTCAAAGGTGAAGGCGCACAAATATTTCCCCCGCGCGATACCGCAGATGGAATACGACCTCAAAAACGGGCTTGATTTAAGGGACATGAACTGGCACAAGTCGCTTTTTAGGCTGCGCGGGGAAATAGAGTGCGCAATTGGAATAATGGAAATGCACAAGCCTTCGTATTTGATGCTGGACGGCTCAATTGCGCCCCTTGTGTCGGACAAGCCTGCGGAGGACTCGCAGGTGCGCCCGCTTTATGACGAGGTTGCGCAAAAATACCAACAGCTGTACGAAACCGCGCAAAAGCACAATGTTACTCTTTTGGGGGTAATAAAGGACAGCCGGGGGAGAAGGTTTAATGAGATACTGGAAAAGCACGCGGAGGTTGTTGGGAATGGCCTGAGGAATGCGTCTGACACGAACTTCCTTTTTTTCCTGCTGCAAAAAGGCGAGCGCACTTTTGCGTTCCGCTATTCAAACGAGCCTGCACGCCATCAGGTGCTAAAGGATTTGGGCCAGTGGGCGGACAAAATACTCACGTTTTATCTTAAGGCTGTTGAGCTTGACCGCCCCATAAGGGTGGAATTTCTGTCCGGCGGGCGAGGGTTTGGCGAAATCGCGTCCCTTGTATATTCGCTTTCGCAGCTTAACAGAAGGTATGCGTATCCTGCGGTTTTGATTGAGGCTGACCTGAGGGCTGCAATGGACGGGCTTGCGATGCAGAGGGTGAGAAACGCGCTTGCGCTTAGGCTGTCAAAAAGCTCCTCTGCGCTGCGGCTGAGGAGGAATACTAGGCCGTTCAGGTGAATGCGCGTAAATAGTATAGGGTGCCCAAGGGAAAATTAGGTGGGAGGGTTATGCAAACTCCTTGAGCACCACTATGCTGGTCGTCTTGTCAATTCCTTCGATTTTTCGAAGGTGGTTGAGAAGGAAATCATTGAGCCCGTCCGTGTCCTTTGCGCGCACTTTCACTATAATGTCAGTCGTGCCTGCAACTATGCAAACGGAATCAACCCCGTGAAGGGCGCGGATTTTTTTTGCTGCGTCCACCTGGGAGAAATCCCGCGTGGCATAATCAACGGTAAGTTGCACGTACGCGGAAACGTCGTAGCCTAGCTTCTTGTAGTCAAGGCGCGCGTTGTAGCCGGAAATTATCCCATCGCGCTCAAGCTTTGCAATCCTGTTGTGCACGGTGGTGAGGGGCAGCGCGAGTTTTTTCGCAATCCACTTCCTGCTTTTGGAGCTGTCTTTTTGCAAAAGCTCAAGTATTGCAATGTCTTTCCCGTCAAGCGCCTTAAACATGGAAATATTTTCCATAAAAGGCTTTTAATATTATCTTTTTTTGCTATTTTTTCCATATTTTAGGAAATAAATTTAAGTAGTATGAAAAGCGCATGGAAAGCAGGTGATAAAAATGAAAGAACTTGCGGAGAGGATGGGCTCAAGGAAAACTGCCGCGGTGCTTGCGATACAAACTACCGTGCTGAATTCCATGCTTGGGTTTTTGTACGGAAGGGGTTTTGTGCAGATGATGCCTGTGATGCTCTCCACCATTACAGACCCGCTTTGCCATTCCGTGTTTGATGCCGGGATTGAATATTGCGGGCAGAAATTGCAGCTTACAAAAAGCATGATATTGCACAAGCAGATTGCGATTTCTTCGCCGCACCTTGAAAAAATATTCATCCTATCGCCAAACGTGAGGCTGGAAAAGCCCGAATGCGGGGTGAAGGGAAGGTATCTTATTGAATTCACGCAGCTTGACATTGAGATGAGGGGTGCTGGGAAAAAGGAATTCATGGGGCTCATGGAGAAAATGGTGAGAAAAACAATTGGAGAAGTTGCGCATGAAAGAAAGCGGGAGATTGCGCTTCTGGGAAGGGAACTGCGCGTGCCTTCCTCCCCGTTTCCGGTGTACGAGTCAAAGGAATGGAGAAAGAAATTGGGGGAGGAATTTGAGGCGGAGCTTTCCAAAAAAGAGAGCACGCCGTTTTGGGTGATGGACCACGCACGGGAATTTTACGACAGAGAAGATGAGAAGGAGAGGGGGTATTACCACAACTACGACCTTTTTTACCCTGAAGGGTTTGGAGAAGGGCTCTCGGGGGCGGAGAGGGACTTTGAGTATTCTGTGCTTAAGAGAAAGCTTGTGGAGAGGGGGCAAAAGGAAGAGGAGTTTGGGGCGTACATGGAACTTGCAAAGGGCGGGCACCTTTCCAAAAGCGCAGGGGGCGGGATTGGAATTGAGCGCTTTGTGCGTTACCTGTGCGGTTTGGAGCACATACGCGAAGTGAGCCCGTTTGCAAAAGTGCCGGGGGACACGTTCGTTGTATAGGTGATTAGATGGTAGAACACATTGATTTGGGACTTAGGGTTGCAACCGTGCTTTCATGCAAGAAAGTGAATGGCACAAGGATGCTGCATGAAATTCTGGTGGACTGCGGAGAAGAGGGGACTATGAGGATAGCGTCCAGCATTCCTGGGCAGGATTATGGGAAAGTGCTTGTGGGCAGGCAGATACTTGTGCAAGTCGGGGTTCCTGAAGTTACAATAATGGGAGTGAAAAGCCAGGCAAGGCTTCTGTGCTGCCGCAGCGATGGAGGGAAGCTGGGGATGGTTTCAGGAAAACCAGTTATGCTTGTGCCTGAGGAAAAAATACCTGCGGGCTCAAGCGCATGGTAGCCCCCTTCTTTTTATTTTTTCGTATTCCAAGAGAAACAAGGTGAAGATATGGACCCGCTCGCTGACAAATTCGTGCCAATAGGAGAGATACTTAAGGGAGGGCACACGGGCAATAATGTAAAGATACGCGGATGGGTGTACCGCCAGAGGACAAGCGGCGGGCTTGCGTTCATAATAATAAGGGACTCTTCCGGCACCCTACAGTGCGCTGTGAAAAAGGACGCGGTGGGCGAGGATGCGTGGAAGGCGGTTACGGAAGTATTTTTGGAATCATCCATTATGCTTGAGGGGAGCGTGCGCGAGGACAAGAGGGCTCCGGGCGGCTTTGAGATAAGCGGCACAAACGCGCGGCTTATTTCAAAGGGGGAGGCTTTCCCGATTGCAAAAGACCAGTCTGTTGAATTTTTGCTGGACGTGCGGCACTTGTGGCTGCGCTCGCAAAAGCTTTCGCAGATAATGAAATTTCGGGATTATACCATAAGGTACATGAGGGAATTTCTTTTTGAGAAGGGGTTCTTTGAGTGCTCCCCTCCAATCATCACAAAGAGCGCGTGCGAGGGCGGCTCCACTCTTTTTGAGATGGATTATTTTGGGGAGAAAGCGTACTTGTCCCAAAGCGGGCAGCTTTATTCCGAGGCGCTCATTTCAGGGCTGGAGAAAGTTTTCATACTTGCGCCCTCTTTTCGCGCGGAGCCCTCAAGGACAATAAGGCATCTGGCGGAGTATTGGCACCTTGAGCCTGAGATGGCGTTTTACAACCAGAAAATGAACATGGAACTGCAGGAGCAGATGCTTGAGCATTTGTGCCACAAGCTTGCAAAGGAGCAGGAGGGGCTTCTTGTTTCACTTGGGCGGAACCCAAAGGATTTGCTTGAGGTAAAGGCGCCTTTTGAAAGGCTTGCGTACGACAAGGCGATACCAAGGCTGCAGGAGCTAGGCTTCAAGATAGAATGGGGGCAGGACATCGGAGCGGACGAGGAGCATGCGCTCACAAAGGATGCGAAAAATCCAATCTTTTTGCACAACCACCCAAAAGAATTCAAGGCGTTTTACATGCGCGAGGATCCAAACAAGCCCGGCACCGTGTTATCAGCGGACTTGCTTGCGCCGCAGGGGCATGGGGAGATAATAGGCGGGTCTGAAAGGATATGGGAGTATGACGAGCTTATTGCGAGGATGAAAGAGCAGAACATGGACCCAAAGGACTATGGATGGTACATTGAGCTGCGAAAATACGGAAGCGTCCCGCACGCGGGCTTTGGGCTTGGGGTGGAAAGGCTGGTGAAATGGCTGCTGAATTTGGATCACATACGCGACTGCATCCCATTCCCAAGGACAATAAACAGGGCATACCCCTAGTGAGCGCATGCTGGACAAAAGCACAATACGCAAGCTTCTTCTTATGCAGATAAGGGACAATGGGATTAGCGGTCGCTACTTTGCGCGCCTTCCCCTTGGGGAAAAAACAATGCTTGTGAGGAAGGGAAAGAGATATTTCCTTGAGAAAAAATTCCGAAGCCAGATTAAAGTTGTGCTTACGGGAGGAGTGTTTGACATTTTGCACATAGGGCACCTTCGCACGCTCCTTGAGGCAAAAAAATACGGGGACGTGTTTGTTGTTGTGGTTGCATCCGACAGGACTGCGACGCGGGAGAAAAGAAAGCCCATGAACCGCGAAAAGGTGCGCCTTGAGATGATGCGGGAGTTAAGGTGCGTGGATTATGCGCTCATAGGAGGGGCAAAAAAAGAGCAGATGGTAAAACGGGTTGGCGCGGATGTCATTGTTTTTGGGTATGACCAGAGGGTGTTTTTGAGCGAGCGGGACTATCGGGTAGTGAAGCTCAAGAAAAAATTCGGCGGCATGACCGCGAAAACCACGAAGATAATAATAAAGATGGGAATGTAAAGGGAAAAGGGGTTGGTTTGGATGGGGGACTTTGCATTTAAGAAGAGTGAAAAATCGCAGGAGTATTTGGCAGATGCAAGCATGAGAATGGTTCGGATGCCGATGAACTTCCCGAGCTTGGGCAATTGTGCAGGGCTTGTGCAGCTGCTGCCGTCAGGCTGGAACGGGGTGGCAAATGAGTTTGGAAAAGTGCGGCCAATGACACTCAATGCCGGCCCGACGGATAAAATATTTGGAAAAACCCGCAGAGAGCTTGCAAGCGCAGACATCTCCGCATACGGATATGGCGAAATAAGGGTTAGGGCGGACATCAAAAAGGAAACCGCGCAGGCTGTTGTTGGAAAAGATAACGTGCTTGTAACTTATGTAGGATGGAAAGGCAGGGTAGGGGGAATGTTTGAAGGATTCGGGAATGAAACCAACCACCCTTACATTTGGAACGAATTGGGAAAAGTGCAGGGAATTGCGAAAAACGAGCAAGGCAAGGATTGCCTTGAGATATTGTCCAAGGCAAGCGGCAATTCGGAGAGCCTGAAGCCCAAAATTATGCTTGTGCCACTTGAGGACATTACGCATATGCAAGCAGGGTACAAGCCTCAAAAATAGGCGGATAATCGTATGGAAACTGCGCAAAGCACCCGAGTATATGAGCGGCTGGACAGGGCATGGAAATCAACGTGCACAGTGCTCTTTGGGGAGGAGATAGGGGAGCTTGCGCAATACGGGGAGTATTTGGCTGAGAACCTGCCGCCAGTTGGAAAAATGCAGTCGCGCGTGTCAGGGAAGGAGGTTACGCTTGCAAGCGACCATTACTGCAAGGGCGCGAATTTCATTTCAATGGAGGAGATAAGGGAGGTGCCTGCATTTTCCCTTTCCATCAACGACATAAAGGACATAGATTCCATAATATGCAGCATTGGGGAAAAATGGGAATACTGCGGCAACCGCGTTCTTGGCAATTCCTCGTGCGTTGAATCTTCGGACCTTGTGATGGACTCGCAGTACGTGTCAAATTCCGTGAACGTGCAGCAGACGCAATATGCATACGCCTCTTTCATGCCATGGCGCTCAAGCAAATATGTTTTTGGCAGCGGCTATTTCTCCGGCGGCGAGTTCACAATAAGGACGATGACTGCGACAAACCCGCGTCGCTGCTTTGAGTGCCATTTGCTTGCAAATTCAAGCGACATTTACGTATCCTCCAACTGCTTTGGGTGCCAAGAGCTTCTCTTTTGCTTTAATTTGCGCAACAGGCGCAACTGCATAGGAAACCTTGGGCTTGATAAGGGCAAATACGCAGAGCTCAAAAAGAAATTGGTTGGGGAAATAAAAGAGGAGCTTAAGAGGAATAAGAAGTTCCCCTCGCTCTTTGAGCTTGTGGGAGACATGGATGCGCCTGAGGGCGTAAAGCCCGCCATTATGCACCCAAAAGAGGAGCAGGACATGGCGCCGATACAAAGGGCATTTTCATCGGCATTTCGGGTGATATTGAAATATGAGCCAGGAGACATGCGCCAATACGAGGAATGGATGCTGCGCCATACAGTGAGGGTGAACACGCTTGAATCGCCATTTGGGAATCCAATGATGCTTCCCTCGGATTTTTGCATTTACCCGAAATTCCCAAAAAAGCGCACGGTATCGCACTGGGAAGCCCTTGAACTTGGGAAGCTGCAGCTTAAAGAGGGAGAAATTTCCAGCTTGGCAAAAATTGCGGAAAACCTGCACAAGATAGGCTATTTTACTGGTGAGTGGAGGGACGGCAGCAACCGCAACATAATAAGCTCGGTACCTTACAATGCCACAAACGCGTACAAGGTGTATGATGCGGGATACTGCGACTACGTTGCGTTCGGTTCGCTGCCCCTTGGCTCCAAGCATGCGTTTGGCTGCCACCGCGTGATAGATTCTCAGTTTGCAATAAAGTGCTATAATTCGCTCGGGCTCACGCGCTGCTTTGAGATGGACACGTGCGACAAGTGCTCGGACGCGTATTTCTGCCACAACTGCGAGGCGCTCTCGGATTCCATGTTCTGCTTCAACATGAAAGGCAAGCGCCATGCAATAGGCAACGTGCCCCTTGCAGCAGGCAAATACGGGGAAATAAAAAGCATGCTGCTTGCGCAGATAGGGGAGGAACTTGGGAAAAGCAAGGGGCTTGGGATGGACATTTACAACGTTGGGTGCAGGGGCAAAAACTAGAGTTCTTGCAGGCTCTTGCCCATTCTCCATGCGTTCTCAAGTGAGATGGAACGACTTTTTTCGTTTTGCGTGAAAAGGGAGAGATGCAAAAAGCGCCAGCCGTGCCTTTTTATTTTCCATGCAATAAGGGGAGTGATGCCGGTAATTTCCTCCCATTTTTGCAGATTCTCAAATTGCGCGTTTTCTATTGAGAGGTTAAGCGTGCTGCGCGATTTGCTCTCTATTGCGTATTGTATCCCGCGCTTGAACACGAGCAAGTCCGGCGAAAGGGAATTCACGCCGCTTCCTGCGGCGCGTATCACGCAAAAGCCGTTTTGGGAGAAGTGTTGCACAAGCTCCCTCTCTGCGCGCGCCCCCTTTCCATACATTGCTGCCATAAGGGCAATTGCATGAATTCATTTAAAAATTTTCAGTAGGTAATTGGCTCGGTGGGCACATGAAAAAATTCATCAACAACCTATTCGGGTCAAAAAAGCTTAGCATAAAGGTGGGGGAATGTATGACTGTTGGGGTATTCACCCTTGAGGCTGCAAAGCCGGTCCTGGATGCCGCAAAGCTCCTGCGCAAGACGCAGGTGGGGTGCGTCATTGTAACAAAGAACAAGAAGGCGGTCGGGATACTCACTGAAAGGGACATTGTGTACAAGGTTGTTGCGGGGGGAAAGGACCCGGAAAAAGTCCAGCTTTCATCCATAATGTCAAAGCCGCTTCGCGTGATAAAGGCAAGCGAAACCGTTGAGAACGCTGCAATGGCAATAAAGGAAAACAAGATAAAGCGGCTTCCGGTGGTGGATGCAAAGGGAAGCCTTGTGGGCATTGTTACTGAGGGAGACCTCCTGCGCGTTTATCCGGGCATTGTGGATGTGATGGCTGAAAACCAACTAGTTGGCAGCACAAGGGACATGACGGTTACTGGTGTGTGCGATGTGTGCGGCATGCCGGCGGAAGATTTAAAGAGGCAGGGAAGAAAGCTAGTGTGCGGCGAATGCGCTGAAGAGGACGAGGTATAAGCTTGCGTTGCACTAATCGTCAGGAAGCGAAGCGGTGAAGGCAGGTTTATAAACAAAGGGATGAAGAATAAATACGCTGTGCGAGGATGGCAGCAGGATTACCAAATGACTGCCCTGAACAAATCGCAAGGTTTGTAATCGTCAACATCGCACCGCACATATAACTACGGAAATTGGAAGATACTCAGAAATGAATCATTGGTTTCATGCAAAAGCTTCACGTTCATGTTACATGCAAGTCGGGCAAGGCAAGGATGGAAATTATTCCCGGCGGCATTAAAGTATGGCTGCAAAGCGCGCCACAGAAAGGCAAGGCAAATGCTGAGCTTCTAAAGAGGCTCAAGGAAGCGCTTGGCGCAAACGTGCTGCTTTTATCAGGAGCCAAAACAAGAGAGAAAGTAATAGGCGTGCAATGCACGCAAAGCGAGCTGGAGGAGAAACTCCGCTCAATATAGCAAATCGCAGGATTTGCAAACCGTGCGGGCTTGCGCCCGCACAAATAAAAAACGGGAATTCACAAGGAAAAAGCAGGGCTTTGCCCCTAACGTTCATTGGTGTTATTGCCTGGTTGCGCTTTTGGCGCGATGGGCCGGCGGCACGCGTGCCGCTAGCATGGGCAGTTCATGCAATGTCTGCTTTTTTCAGGGGATTTCCCAAAGAAAATATAGGTGAAAACAAATGGGAAAGACATACATTGACACTGTAAAATACCTCGTTTATGCAAACGTGGAGATAGTTGGGCTTGTTGAAAAGCCGGACGTTGTGGGCGCCATTTTCGGGCAGACAGAGGGTTTGCTTGGGGATGATATGGACCTTCGCGACCTGCAAAAAAACGGCAGGATTGGAAGAATAGAGGTGGAGCTTAACCCACGCGGCGGAAGAAGCATTGGAAGGATAAAACTGCCGTCCTCCCTTGACATGGTGGAGACGTGCATTCTTGCAGCCGCGCTTGAAACAGTTGACAGGGTGGGCCCGTGCGAGGCGCGCATAGGCGTTGAGAAGATAGAGGACACGCGAAACAGCAAGCGCAAGGTGCTTGTGGACAGGGCAAAGAACCTGCTCAAATCCCTCCTTACGACTGAAATACCCGAAAGCAAGGAGATTTCAGAGATGGTGCGCGCGGAAGTAAAAATGGCGGAGATTGCGGAATTTGGGCCTGAGAAGCTTCCCTGCGGCCCGGGCATTGACAAGCTTGACTCCATTATAATAGTGGAGGGCAGGGCGGATGTGATAAACCTGCTCAAGAACGACATCAATAACGTGATAGGGATAGGTGGTGCGACGGTTCCCGCATCCATTGTGAAGCTTTGCCGCGAAAAGGAGGTAACGCTTTTCCTTGACGGGGACAGGGGAGGGGACATAATACTGAACCAGCTTGCAAACGCGGCTGAAATTGAATTTGTTGCGCGCGCGCCTTCCGGAAAGGAGGTTGAGGAGCTTACGCGCAAGGAGCTCATAAAGTGCCTGCGCTCAAAAGTCCCATACGAGCAGAGCAATGGAAGCGCTGGGAGGAGTGAGAGGCGCGAGGAGGAAAAGCCTTCATATAGGCAGGAGGAAAGGCCTTCCTCATTTTCAGGCAGGGAAGAGCGCCGCTATGAGAGCCGCGGAAGGGAGCGGCGCCCAAGGTATGAGGAGCGCAGGAGGGAGGAGGTGGAAAGGCTTCCAACAGTCCCGCTGCCGCCAGTATCAAGCGCGCCTGCAATAGCTCCGATTGAGGTGCCAAAGGCAATTGCGCAGGAGGCGCCTGCGCCTGAAGCTGCGCCTGCAAGGGCTGCGGCGCCCATAGAGGTGCCTGCGGAACTTCTTGCAAGCCTTGGGGAGCTGGAAGGCACCCTGAAAGCGCGCCTTTACAACAAGGAGATGGGTGTTGTCAAAGAGATTGCGGTGCGCGACATGATAAAGGCGCTCAACGAGGAAGCGTCCGTTGGGGCGGTTGTCTTTGACGGCATAATAACGCAAAGGCTTGCAGACCTTGCTGAAGCCAAAGGCGCATCCGTTCTCGTGGGCGTGAAAATGGGCAACGTATTTAGGAAACCCGTGAGCACGCTTGTATACGCAAAGGCTTAAGGAAAGAATTTTTTTCTTTTTTGTTTTCTTTTTTTATTTTGTTGCGCCTGTTTTTTATTTTTACGACTGCTGGAAAATATATGGTTGGCTGGCGCCGAACAAAAGTTGCCCTCTTTTTAAACTCCAAAAGCGGGTGAGTTACCCACGGCTGAAGCCGTGGGCTTCTGCGGCAACTATGAATAGGTAGAGAGCCGCATCTGCTGCGACTCCGCCTTTGCCTCCGAGATTGAGATGTTCAGCTCCTTGAATTGGTGTTTCTCAATATATCTTTTGATTGTGTCTGCCTTCACGTTACTGACGCTGCGGCAGAATTTTCCAGGCGCCCAGAAGTGCCCTGACCTGAAAATTGTCCGAAAGCTTGGGAATGCCGCAAAAAGCTCATGCGCAGACCTGCCCTTGAACAGCTGGAATGCCTTGGAA